>JAKLQR010000150.1 GCA_022013235.1 Thermodesulfovibrionales bacterium
ATGACGCTGTTGAGTATCCTGACATTCGGGTAGATCACGCAGCCTCTTCCGATGCGTGTCTTCCCTTCGAGGTGAACATTCGGATAGAGCGTAGTCTCTTTTCCGATATCGGTATCTGAAGAGAGGAAAACCGAAGCAGCCGCCACAAAATTCACACCCTTTTTCTTGAACCTGCTGATCATCCGGTCTTTCATGAATGCTCTTGCCCTGTCAAGTTCTTCCCTCGTATTGACACCGATAAATTCTTCTTCGTTGCCGATGCAACAGGCATCTTCTTTCAACCCTTTCTCCCTTGCAATATGCACAAGGTCGGTCAGGTAATATTCCCTCTTGACCGGGTTAAGTCTTATGTCCCTGAGCAGGGGCAGCACGTGAGACCCTACCGCATATACTCCACTGTTGACTTCCCGGATCAGCTTCTGTTCAGCGGTTGCATCCCGTTCTTCAACCACTGACAGAATGCGGCCCCGGTCATCGCGGAGGATCCTGCCGTATGAGGCCGGATTTCGTGAGGTGAATGACAGCACTGAAATATCGTTTCTCTTCTTTTCATGGTATTTGAGAAATTTCTTTAAGGTTTCCGGCGTCACGAGCGGCGAATCACCGTTCACAATAAGCACCGCTCCTTTGAAACCGAGGTGGGAGGGTATAGCCTGCAGGACCGCATGTCCCGTGCCTTTCGGTTTCTTCTGTTCTGCAAAGGAAATCTTACCGCTCTTCTGTATTAATTCTCTGATTGCTTCAGGATGTTTTCCGACCACAAGAACAATTCTTTGCGGTTTGAGCTTTGAAAGGGTATTGATTACATACTGAAGCATAGGGTTGCCGTGCATTGTGTGGAGGACTTTCGGCAGGGATGACTTCATCCTCGTACTGAGACCTGCAGCAAGAATGACTCCCGCTATGTTCATCCTCTTAATCCGGTCACCTTTGATGGGGTTGCAATGCCGCCTGAAAGGATAATTCTTATACCCTCCTCTATTGAGATATCGGTGTAATAAATATGTTCATCACGAAAAAGGGCTATATCGCCGAAATAAATAAGGTTCGTCGGGATATAAACTGCCTTGAGGTGCATTCCGGGCTCATCGCTGCGGGTTTCCAGAATGCATTCTTTTGTAAGAAAGCCGTATGCGTAGACCCCCGGTCTTGGATACTCCACCACGACAAACTTTTTAAAAGAAGAGAGCTTGCTCTCGGGTGAAAAGGCATCAACGAGCTGTTTGACCGAGGTATAGATACCTTTAAAAAGAGGTATCTTAAAAAGCAGATTCTCTATAGATACAATGATTCTTAAGCCGATGACATTCGTCGAGATTATACCGACAATAAAAACCAGCACAATCGCTGCAATAAAACCAAGACCAGGGACATGGTATCCAAGGATTTTAAAGAACATGGGTTCCATAAGGCCGTCGACAAACCGGAAAAACCACCCGATGATGAGGAAGGTGATTATTGCGGGGATCGAGATAAGGAGCCCTGCAAAAAATCTTCTCTTGAAGGTGGCACGGATAGAGATACCCATATTATTTTTCTACTTCGGCTACCGCTTCATCTGACACATCGATATTGGTATATACATTCTGAACGTCGTCGTGATCCTCAAGCGCTTCAACCAGACGCATTATCTGTACTGTCTGTTTCTCACCGAGACTTACATAGGTTTTCGGAAGCATGGTGACTTCTGCAAGAGAGGGGACCATGGCAGATGCCTCAAGCGATTCCTTAACCCGGTCCATGGTTTCAGGGGCGGTGATAATTTCGTAATTGTCTTCTCTCGGGTCGTTTTTCATGTCCTCAGCTCCGGCTTCAAGCGCCACCGACATGAGACTGTCTTCGTCTGTCTTTGCCTTTTCGATCAGGATATACCCTTTCTTTTCGAACATCCATGAAACACAGCCGACCTCTCCAAGACTCCCGCCGTGCTTTGCCATAAGATGCCGTATCTCCGGGCCTGTCCTGTTCCTGTTATCCGTAAGCACATCTGCCAGTATCGCAACCCCGCCCGGCCCGTATCCTTCATAAAGTATTTCCTCGTACGATACCCCGGGGAGTTCACCGGTGCCCTTCATGACCGCCCTTTTGATATTGTCGCCGGGCATGTTCACTTCTTTGGCTTTTTCGATTGCGACTCTCAGCCGGGGGTTGCCTGTAGGGTCGCCGCCTCCGAGCCTGGCGGCTATCACGACCTCCTTGACGATCTTGGTGAATGTCTTTCCCCGCTTTGCATCGGTACTGGCCTTCTTATGCTTGATTTGCGCCCATTTGGAATGTCCAGACACGGTGACCCCTCCGGATAGAAATGCAGATTTATCTGCAATGACTGAGTATTACAGATTATTTATGATAATTCCCCGGTTCGTTTACTGTCAAGACTATATCCCGTAGTCCTTGATCTTGGTGAGGAGGGTCTTGTAACTTACTTTCAAAACCTCTGCCGCCCGTGACTTGTTTCCGCGGGTCTCTTTCAGCACTTTCGTAATCCTCTCGGTCTCCGCCGCCCGCGATGCTCCCTTCGCAACAGCCTCAAGAGAGCCGTCGGCGGGGTGCAATTTATCAGCAGGTTCAGCATGAGGGGATTTGGAAAGGGCAAAGTGCTCCAGAGTGATTGTCTCTCCGTCAGAAAGGATAATCGCCCGCTCTATGGCGTTTTCGAGTTCCCTGACATTCCCTTTCCAGTAGTAATTGCAAAGGGAATCAAGCACATCCGAAGAGAAGGATATGGAGGGCGTCTTCAGTTCCATGGCATATTTGTTTATAAAATATTCAACGAGCAGCGGGATATCTTCTCTGCGCTCCCGGAGCGGAGGGATACATACAGGGAATACATTTAAACGGTAATAGAGGTCTTCCCGGAACTTCTTTTCCTCGACCGCTTTTTCAAGGTCCTTGTTGCTTGCGGCGATTATTCTTACGTCGACCTTGACGGATTTTTCAGCTCCTACCCGCTCTATCTGACCGTCTTCGAGAACCCTGAGGAGTTTCGACTGCAGGACAATGTCCATATCCCCGATTTCATCCAGGAATATGGTCCCTTTATCGGCAAGTTCGAATTTCCCGAGCTTTTTTGACTCTGCGCCGGTGAATGCACCTTTTTCATGCCCGAAAAGTTCCGATTCGAGAAGCTCGCGGGGGATTGCGGCACAGTTGATCGGAACAAACGGGTATTGTTGCCTGCTGCTCAGATTATGGAGCGCCCTGGCAAAAAGTTCCTTTCCGGTGCCGCTTTCGCCGACGAGAAGGACGGTAGTTTTTGTGGGAGCTACTTTCTGGATGACCTGTGCTACCGCAGTGATTTTCTCACTCTTTCCTATAATCCTGGGCAGACCGAGTTGAGCGGCAAATTCCTCTTTGAGGAGGATATTCTCGGTAACGAGCCTCTGAGTTTCGATCGCACGCCTGATGAGCATGAGCAGATGATCGGTATCAAAAGGCTTGGTGATGAAATCAAAAGCGCCGCCCTTCATCGCCTCGACAGCGGTTTCTACAGAACCAAATGCCGTCATGATAATTACCGGCCTCAGATGGTTCTCTTCTTTCGAAAATTTGAGAACGTCTATCCCGTTTTTTTTGGGCAGTTTCAGGTCGGTAAGAACGAGGTCCACCTTGTGTTCGCGGAGAAGGCGAATGCCCTCCGGTCCGTCCCTCGCAACGAGAACCCCGTATCCTTCAGACTCGAGTGTCTCTTTCAGCATCGCCGCCATCGATTCCTTATCTTCTGCAACGAGTATGGTCTCCATAGTGCCTTATATTTTCGCCTTTTTTAACGCATCCTTACAAGAGCATCCCCTCCGGAGCGGTATTTTCACGAGTGCTTCTTTCAGGAGAGCCTGTAAACTACCGGTCGTTTTGTTCATCGTCTCTATCACCTCGGTAACCGTCAGCTTTCTTTTCTGCAAGCCGGCTGCGGAGTTTGTCACCACAGCGATGCCTGCATAACATATCTCTGCTTCCCGTGCAAGTGATGCTTCAGGCATTCCGGTCATGCCGACCACATCAGCGCCGATGCGGGCAAAAAACCGGATCTCTGCCTTTGTTTCAAGCCTCGGGCCTTCAGTGCATACATAAGTCCCGGATTTTTTTATTGCGGCTGTTGATCTCCGGGACGCGTCAAGAAGGATTTTTCGCAATTCCGGACAGTAGGGTTCGGTGAAATCTATATGCACGACGCCAGCCTTCCCTTCATGGAAGGTAGACTCCCTGGCTTTTGTCATATCTATGATCTGGTCCAGAACGACGAGAGTACCAGGGGTTGTCCGGGAACTTATTCCGCCGACAGCCCCGACCGAGAGTATCCTCTCCACTCCAAGTTCCTTAAAGCCCCAGATGTTAGCCCTGTAATTGACCTTATGCGGGGGGACCGTATGTTTCTCGCCGTGCCGGGAGAGAAATACGATTGTCCTCCCGGAAAACTCTCCAATAAGATAGGAACCTGACGGAGGTCCATAGGGGGTTTTCATCCTGACTTTTTTTCTGATATCAACCCCGCTGATTTGATATAATCCACTCCCTCCGATAATCCCTGTCATGAATCTCTCTCCTTAATACAAGACTCGTTTCAGTCGTTCTGAGAAATTGTACCATATATGACTGATGAAACCTATTCCGCAGCAACCATAAATTTTTACTTTATGTTTCAGGGTGGAACCTTGCAGACAGGCTCAGTTAGTAACTGTCTCACAATACTAAATATAGTCTGTGTATAAACTCAGGGTTTGTCATCCTCCGGCTTGACCGGGGGATCCAGAAGGCATTGAAAACACTGGATTCCCGCCTTCGCGAGAATGACGAATTTTTATCAGAATCGTACTTTATACACAGACACTAATTATAGAGGTTGACGGAGGTCAGCATTCTACAGAG
>JAKLQR010000151.1 GCA_022013235.1 Thermodesulfovibrionales bacterium
CTGTTCCTGCTCAATTTCAAGATCAAGCGCTCTTTCTCTTATAGATGCCAGGTCATCTCTGTCCATTCTGAGGTCTTCTTTATCTCCCCACGCGAGCACATGCGCGTGTGTTCTGTCGTTGTGATCATGTATCGCATAAACATAGTCAAAGCTTTTATTTTCCTCCGTCTGGTATCTCTCGATCACATCCCGAACCATTATTCCGATTTCTTCCTTTGACAAATCGGGTTCTGCCGGAGAAAAAATCAGCCTCCGTTCCATCTCTGCCTCTTTGATTTCTTGTTTCAATTCTTTAAAATTATCTCGCGGTAAAACATTCCCTTCTCTATCGTAGACGGGAGCATGCCCAGATCCAAAAGCCCCTTCCCGACTAATGTAGCTGAGGGATGCCGACCCTTTCCCTGTTTGAATGGTAAAGCTACTCTTTACTATCATCACTCTCGCGAGCAGTTTCTTTAAGCTTTGAGACCGCATATTGCCAGCCAGATTCGGCGTTCTTTTTAGCTGCCTCTCCATCAGTAAGCTTGGCATGTATATGTGTGACCTGGTAACGCGCCGCAATTGAATGGAGACCGATTTTTGAAAGAAGGGTTGCAATGCGATTTGATTGCAACCTTATTGAATCTCTCGTTAGTTGAAGGTCTGCCTTTATCGTCTTCGCTATTTCGTCCAGGCCCAGCATGTCCTCGTCCCTTTTGGAAAGTCCTATGCGTATCAGTTCGTTTATCATCTTATTCTTGCTTTTCTTTTCTGAGACGGCAGAGTCGGTTATGCGCTTATCAAGCTTTTCGTCGATATATATACTTTGATGTCGTTTAAATTTGAACGGCAATAAGCACCTCCCTTTCAGTTACATTATTAAGCAAACTGGTTACATAATAAAAAACTTCCATTTCCAATGTCAAGAACTTTTTTCTTGACTTTAGTTACATTTTTCATTAGCATAAAACTATGCATCTTGGGGAATTTTTTAAGGATGTCCGGAAATATCAAGGCCTGAAGCAACAGCATGTTGCCCAGGAAGTGGATATTACACATGTTGCACTCTCACGCTTTGAATCGGGTCGATCTGTACTCTCTCACGAAACGTTATCTAAAATCGCAGTCATTTTAAATATTAATCCGCGCTTTCTGACAGACCAATCTCTGAATCCCTTCTATAGCAATGAATTGCTTAAAATGTACCTTTCAGCGGACTTCATGGAAGTGAAGTATTCTTTATTGTCTCTGTTTCAGGTCATGCTACGTACTCAGATAACGGAAATGTACCTGCTCGTTCCTCCTATTTCTCTATTAGATCGTATTGTCCGTCTGAATATCAGTCAGGAGATCCCTGTCTATGCCATTACTTGTAGGGACAGGGAAGGCAATATGTATCTGTTCAGACGTAAGTCGGCAAATGAATTCATTCTCAAAACAAAAGAGTTAATAGTTGGAATAAAAAACATGCTTTATACAGTGAATAAAGCCAGAGAAAGAACCCCTTTCCCTTACAAGGTGAGAAAAATAGATAAAGACCTCTACGAGAAGATCAAAGACTGGAGTGTCGAAAAAGAAGATCTGGTATTTTTTTTTCAAGACGAAGACAAATCAAAGATTATCTATGAGTACGCGTTGTCGATTAATGCCGGACATGATGATATACAAAAGGCATTAGAGTTCTTCAAAGATCCCAAAAAATAATTAACATCCTCTCCAGACCACCGGATTTTCTGATAAAAATAGACATACAAAAAGGTAGCTCATAAGAAATAATTTATACGCTACCATCAAAACGTGATAGGTGAAGGCCTGGAAAGCCGAGGGAAGGGTTTTAACCTTCCCCTTTTATCTTGCCTTCAAACCACTAACAGACCTAACCAGCAGAAAAACCTCTTTTTAAGGGAGTCCCTGGAGGGGCGGACGGGAGCAACATAATTCTGTGCGTAAGCGCAGTATTATGTTGTGTGGCGGGCGGGGTGCTTGAGCGATAGCGGAATAAACCTGGCGGTGGCTTTTGATAAGCTGGCGCGAACTTGCCATTTCAGCAAGATCAGTGAACAGATTATGAAAAGCCATTGCCAGCTTCCTTATTGATTTTTTTCCCCTTTCCTTCCGGGGAAGGAGAGGGATGCACTTTGTCGGAGAGAGCGTAGACAATGTGCGGGAGAGGATG
Organism: Thermodesulfovibrionales bacterium; assembly: GCA_022013235.1. Taxonomy (GTDB): domain Bacteria; phylum Nitrospirota; class Thermodesulfovibrionia; order Thermodesulfovibrionales; family SM23-35; genus JAKLQR01. Next base: position 2,156 of record JAKLQR010000151.1, read on the forward strand.
GGATACGATAGATTATGACCGAGCTTTACTCATGTCTGCGAGCAAAAAACAATATATAAAATTGCGAGTAGTAACATGAGTTAAGTGAGGCCGTGGAGGGACGGACACGAGCAGCATCCTCCCCCTTGAGGTTCTTCCCCCCTTTGGGAGTTCCTTAACTGGAGGGGGAGCCCGGAAGGGGGGTGTCCAGAGGGGGGAAGGATCGGCGGGGGAGGGCTGTCATTCTCCATGTTGAGATAACCCCATTGAACGGAAATAATCGTACGCTAAGACATTTGATCGGTAGTGGCTCAGGCTCTGCTAATCAATCAGTCTGGATAATCAGCATGTCGGCAGTAGATGCTGAAATGTACTTCATTTCACACTATGGGAAACAATTCTTTTCAATATCAGTTCATTTGCAACTACGCAGGTTCTCTTTCTTCATCTGCTTCGCACAAAACATGATTCCGCCATGGTGTGTCTATCCCATCCTAAGAAACAGGTTCGAGAAGCTGCAAACATTGTTCAGTTCTCCCTATAGTCAGCGCGGACGAGTTTCTTCTCAACGATACCTCTTTCATCTCGAAATGATGAGTCCCTAATAAAACCTTCCATCCACTAACACGTCAGCTGTAAGATGCTTTTATGATCCTTAGCTCCTCACAGAACATTCCAGCACTGCAAGGGGTCGCTTCAAGCCTCCTGTTCTCTCCGGTTTCAAGCTCATGCCAGAGGCAAGCACATGCCTTCGCTCTTCCATAACCCTTTTACTAAAGTGATAAAGGTTTGCATAAAAAACTTGAAATAATTATTACGGGATTGTTTATACTATATATAATGTTTATATTTTATTTATACATTTTGCGATAATGGTCTGCTGGTCATCGTATGGCCATTCAGCAGAAAAAACTTGACTTGGGTAATAACTTGTGCTATAACTAAACAAATTTTGACGGGTAGACGGGAGGTGCATAATTTGGAGGGTAATGTAGTGAATTGGAAGGATATTGTAGAGGATGGACTACAGCCTACAAATTGGAAAGATTTCTCTGAAGAAGCAAGAGAAGAATTTTTCAGGGAAGCCCAGGAAGATGAGAGGAGTGACCTTAAAGCTTTCAGGGTAGCACAAACTATGTGGTTGAAATAATTCAACCACTCTTATTATTTGTCTATCTTTTTTTGGTTTAAGTGGCCGTATATGATGACAAGTCACTTATAGCCTCGCAAAGCCGTTAAACTCATTTTAAAGGCTACTATGTTCAAAACCATATGTATGAAATTTACAATGATTTAAGTCAACTTCTTCAGAAAACGCATCCTTATAGCTATCTTCCCGGTTTCATTGACAAATTATATGAACAAATTAGGAATCGTCTGGGCAATTTTTTCCCAATCGTTCGGTCATGGGTTGCGGAACGAGAATATACTGAAAGAGAATGGAGGGGTGTCTATTCTATTTATTACTC
>JAKLQR010000152.1 GCA_022013235.1 Thermodesulfovibrionales bacterium
ATGGTAAGATAAATTTATGGATGAACTGAAAAACATAGATCAATTTATTCATGAACAGAAACTCCGTCTGATCGAGAAACCTGACTGTGCCGCGTCCCTCTATAATCTGGGCGTTGCCCTGATAAGTCAGGGGAAGTTCGATGAAGCAATTGATGCTTTTGAAGAGTCAATTGACCAGGGCGTGAGGATGTTCGAGGCTTTTGTAAATCTTGGGTATATCTATTTCAAGGCCGGAGATCTGGAAAAGGTTGCGAAAGCAAATCTCCGGGCTGTTGAGATAGAACCCCGGTATGCCCGTGGATATGCAAATCTTGGTTTTGCCTACCTTCAGATGGGGAAAACCGATGACGCAATAGAGGCTCTGGAAAAAGCTTTGGAACTCAATCCTGATGTTGTGCAGGCTATGTGTAATCTTGCCAATGCATATCTCCAGAAAGGTGATGCCCAAAAGAGCCTTGCGATGAACAGAAAGATGCTCGATCTGGCTCCGGATTTCGCCCTTGGCTACAACAACCTCGCGAATGTGTATCATCTCCTCGGTGAGATGGAGAAAGCGATCGAACATTGCGATCAGGCGATTGTGCTCGGATTTGAGGTCCATCCCGATTTCCTGAAACTTCTTGAGCCGCACCGGAAAAAAGCGAAAAAGAAGACTGCAGGCAGCACAAAGACCAAAACAGCAGCAAAAACAAAAATTACCACGAAGTCTAAAACCAAAACCAAACCTAAAACCAAAACCAAAACAGAAAAGCCTTCGGGCACAGGAAAAGGGAAAAAGACAGGGAAAGCCGGGCCGAAGAAATGATCGAAGAGCTTTTTTCGGAATACGCAATACTCGCCCGGAAAGCAGATATCCTCTTCAAGACCGTCCAGGAGAAGTATCCTGACAGTGTGCGTTGCAGAATCCGCTGCTGCGACTGCTGTCATGCTGTTTTCGGTGTGTTCCCCATAGAGGCAGCCTACATTCATTCTCATTTCAGCCGCCTCGAACGGAAGGTCCGGAGGGATATCCTCAGAAGGGCTGAAAAGGGCGAGGACGAGATACTGAAGGCAAAGGATACCCTCAAGGTATTTGATGAAGACCCGAAAATGAAAGTATACGGACTCGGGAAGCAGCGGGTGCGATGTCCTTTCCTTGGTGAGAAAGAAGAATGTGTATTCTATGAGACCCGCCCGATCATCTGCCGCATTTACGGTGTTCCCTACAGCCTCCGGAAAGAGAAAAAGGAGCACGCGTATGTCTGCAATATTTCAGGTTTTGAGGAAAAAGCCTCTTATCCTACGGTAAAGCTCGACAAAATTTACAGTGAACTCTGCAAGCTGTCCGAGAAGCTTCTGACCGAGGGGAAAACGCTCCATCCTGACAGGAAAGCAAATCTTATGCTGCCGCTCTCGCGAATATTGAGGATGTCCTTTGACGATATCCTCAGGGGAAATTTTGAAGCGTAAGAAAAAACCTGCCGATATGATCCTCTAAATATTTTTCTATCACCGGAAAGTCTTTTGTCCGTTCGAATTGAGCTGCAACAGCACGGAATGTAGTTTTCAGGTCATCCCTGCCGAACGATCTCAGCAGGTTCAGAAATTCTGCAGCCGAACCACAGCATTCGCGAAAATCTTTCCTTGAATCAAGTCCGTGGAAGAACCCTGCGAGCGTAGCATCTACGCATCCATCGTCTGCCCAGGCGGTATCACCAACACCGTCCAGTTTATCCAGCCGCATCTGGATCGAGAGATGGAGGAGAAAGTAGAAAAGGGCAAGAGCAGGGTGAACCGTATCTTCATCGATATTAAGGAACAGTTCATATCCCCGCACTGTTGTCAAACGGACGTCTATTTTATCTTGAAAATACCCCTCACCCTCACCCTCTCCCACAAGGGGAGAGGGAATTAAGAATGAATGCCCTTTCCCTTGACGGAAGACATCCCTTTTATTTCCCCTCCCTTGATGGGAGGGGTTAGGGGAGGGTGAATTATTTTGATCTTCTATTCTGACCACAAAATCCCCCGCTGCGTGGTGCCATGGATAGATTAGCCTGAAGTTTTTCACATCATAATAAAGGGTGAGGATCCTGGAGGCCTGACGGTATATTTCAGCGCTCTCTTCAGGAGAGAGAAACCGGTCACCTTTCCCGTATTCCCAGACTTTCACCTTCTGCCCCCCGTTTTGAGTATTCGCAATATGGAATTCATGATAGCCTTCGAACCATTCCTCGATAAGAAAAACCATGGAATCCAGTTCATCAAGGAAATAGGGGGCCGGGATATACGGCAGGCTGAATTTTTCATGGAGCATGGTGAGCAGCGTAAATTCTCTCTTCAGAAAATCTTTGCCCGTATCGGTGACTGCGACATTAAGGCCGAATTTCCTCCTGTTCTCCCTGCAGACGACTTCGATGCTTGCCGGATGGTAAAGCGCCCCGTGTTTTTCTGTCCGGACAACGATTTCCTCAATATCATGGGGCTGAATCTCCGCTCCGGGAGCTGTGTTGAGCGAGTGCAGCAGCGGCATGCAGTTGTTCCCCAGAAGAAAGTCGCTGATCGAGCGGAAATACACTCTGTAGGGGGTTTTTAAGGGGTCCGCTTCGAGAGGAAAATCGAGCTTGTCATCGTCGACCGGGACGTCACCATAGGGTGATGCCACAAGGTACCGTATCGCCGGTTTCTTCATCGGGTGATCTTTTCGATCGCCTCTTTTGCGAGCTGCGCAACACTCACTTCCTGCAGTTCTCCGTCTCTCCAGAGAGTGAGCATATTGTCATCGGTTTCGAGACTTTTTAATTTATCAAGCACGTCATCGAATCCGATGCTGCCCAAAGCCCATGCAGCATGTCCGCGTAGAACAGGATCCTCATCATCGAGAAGAGCAGAAAGGGCGCGGAAAGCATATTTTGCAAGGCCTGGATCTGCCGCTGCAATCTTTCCAATGGCCCATAGCAGCTCTTTCCGGAGGTTTTCGTGAACCATGAAAGAAAGAAGCGGTTTTGTGAATTCGCCGAATATGCCGGGTTCCATGCTGATGATGGCGCCGATTGTTTCGAGGGCTCCCCAAGCTGATGCGCCGGGATATGCCGCGCTTTGCAGGAGATTGTTGACAAATTTACTGACGATATCAGGTCTTTTTTTAGAAACTTTTCTGCAGACCATGCCGAGCATATCGATAACTTTCCAGCGTACCTGCTCATCCGAAGTATAGAGCATCCGCTGCAGTTCATTGATTACCCGGGTATCTTCTTCAGCGAGAGCCAGAAGGTCAGAGAGGTTATTTCCTGCAACATCCTGACGGACTTTTTCCCTCGAGAATTTTTCCGAGCGGAGTTTCGTCTTCACAATAGGGGTCGAATATTTTAATTTTTCTTTTACCTTCCCTTCTGTCGCATCATGGAACTGGCCGAAGAGCTTGACGAACAAGAGGACTCCCCTTACATACCGGTCATTATATACTTTCTCGGGCACAATGCTATGGGTTACGATATCATAATTCCCGACAACAGCATCAGTGTAATCATCTCCATGAGAGAGAGAGAAAGCCAGATAGTCGTCTTCATTGCAGGCAAAAAGGAGGGCCTCAATAAACGCTGCCCCCATATTATGCCCTGTTGTGTCATATGCATACACAGCGCCGCAGTGCATGCAGGCGCCGACAGGAAATTCCATGACTTTTCTTTGGGGCAGTTCTTTCGGCTGCTCGATCCTGCGGTAACAGAAAGGGCAGCGGGGTTCTTCCGGTGCAGTAGTCATGCGTTCTCCTTCCACGTGTTTTTTTATTATAGCCTCTCCGGTTTATTTGAAGGAACAGGTATTTTACCGTACCGCTTTGAATGTGGGGTTCCTTGACTTTTCCTGAAAGGCATATTTATTGTAAAATTGAAAGCAGTATATATTCAGCGCGGTTTAATTATTTTATTGAGATGAAAGGAGCAGATATGCCCATTTATGAATTCCGCTGTCTAAAATGCGGGAAAGTCTTCGAACTTCTGAAATTGAAGAAAGAGGAAGAAGGGGTAGCAATGAAGTGCCCGAAATGCAAATCACCGGAGGTTGAGCGTATATTAAGCACGATCAATGTCGGCGCTTCAGTGCGCGGCAGCAAAGCAAAATCTACAGTCAAGAGCTGCAGCAGCGGCAGCTGCAGCACGATCGAAGTGCCCGGCCCAAGCAGAAGATGATACAATGCCCCAGGCTTGTCATCGCCGGTCTCGGGGGAGACACCGGCAAGACGGCCCTCAGTGTAGGGCTCTGCCGTGCATGGAAAAAACAGGGATACAGGGTCGTCCCTTTCAAAAAAGGACCTGATTATATTGATATGGGCTGGCTGAGCCGAGGGGCAGGACGCCCGTGTTACAACCTCGACCTTTTCCTGATGAATAAAGATCAGGTGCTCTCTTCCTTCAGTCTGCATACGCAGAATGCAGATATCGCTGTTCTCGAAGGCAACCGGGGACTCTATGACGGTCTGGATGCCGAAGGCAGTGTGAGTACCGCTGAAGTGGCGAAACTCCTTCAGGCACCCGTCATTCTCGTCGTAGACTGTACCAAAGTGACCCGCACTGTTGCGGCCCTTGTCCTCGGATGTCAGACACTTGATCCTGCAGTGCCGATCAAGGGGGTTATCCTCAACAGACTGGCAGGCCATCGTCACGAATCAGTGATCCGGCAGAGTATAGCGCAGTATTGTCACCTGCCAGTCCTCGGCGCAATCCCGAAACTGAAGAATATCAATTTCCCGGGGAGACATCTCGGGCTCGTACCTCCCCAGGAACATCCTGTTGCCGAAGATGCAATTGAGAAGGCTGCTCAGACAGTCTTTGAATACCTGGACATGCAACAGGTATGGCAAATTGCTGCTGAGGCTCCTGCGGTAAGCCTGCGGCATGCCCCGGTTTTAGAGGTCAGGGGAAAACAGGTCACTATTGGAGTGATTCGTGACTCAGCCTTCCAGTTCTACTATCCGGAGAACATAGAAGCACTGGAGCGGGCAGGGGCGCATATAGTTGAATTCAGCGCCCTGACCGATGACCTGCCGTCTTCACTGGATGCCCTTTATATAGGCGGAGGCTTCCCCGAAACTCACGCCGAGGCACTTTCTGCCAACCGGAAACTCCGTGAGGCGGTCAGGAACGCTGTTGAGGAAGGAATGCCTGTGTATGCCGAGTGTGGAGGATTAATGTATCTGGCGAAAACATTGCTCTGGGAGGGCAGGACCTATGAGATGGCCGGTATTTTCCCGATCGTCATCGGGGTGAGCAAAAAACCGCAGGGGCACGGCTATGCAATTGCTGAGGTAGCACACCCAAACCCGTATTTCGACTGCGGCAATGTCCTTCACGGCCATGAGTTCCATTATTCCCATGTGCTCGAACTCTCGGAAAAAGAAGGATTTTCTTTCGCATTCAGGATGCAGAAAGGGCAGGGGATACTGAATAAAATGGACGGGATCTGCTATAAGAATGTGCTTGCAACCTATACCCATATCCATGCCCTTGGCACACGGGAGTGGGTGGATGGGATGATCCGGATGGCGCAGTCCCATCAAATAAAAAATATTATTCACAAATAAATATTTTTTATTTGACCACACCTATGTTTTTGTATTACTTTGTATAACCCGTTTTAAAAAACCCTTAATCGCATTTATTGAAAGTTCATATATTTGTGTGATAGTATACTCTGTCTTAAGTTGATGGGAGGGTAGCTTCTATCAAAAATTAAATACAGAGAAAAGGAGGTAGTAAAATGCCGTTTTTAGAGTTTGAAGGGCAGCAATATGAAGTTGATGAAGATGGGTATCTCGTAGACTGGGAATCCTGGAAGGAAGGAATGGCTCCGATTATGGCAGCCCAGGATACTGTTGAGCTCGGGACAGAGCATTGGGAAATCATCAAATTCCTGAGAGAGTATTTTATTAAATTCCAGATTGCCCCTATGATTAAAATTCTTGTAAAAGAGATCGGCAAGGCTTTCGGCCCAGAGAAGGGAAACACAAAGTACCTGTATGAGTTGTTCCCGGGCGGTCCCGCAAAACAGGCATGTAGATATGCCGGGCTTCCCAAACCGACAGGCTGCGTATAATCTTAAAAAAAGAGTCTGGAAAAGCAAGAAGTGAGCAGTGTTTTCCGGCTTCTCACTTCTTGCTCTTCATTTTGCAATTTCATTTGATATAGTATTCAAAAAAAGACGTTGACGTTTTTTAGTCTATACAATAAAATTACCGACGTACCATGCTTTCATAATCTCAAATCAAGGGGTGACGCAGAGACTGGAAATGAATCTCAAGGATCTCCTGTTAGAAAAGAAATCATCCATCCTGAAAAGGTGGTTTGAGGCAATTGTAGCAAGCTATCCCCCGGACGCCTCGAATTTTTTTAAAAACAATCATAATCAGTTTGCCAACCCGGTCGGATATACGTTTTCAGAGGTGGCACGCGGTCTGTTCGAAGAACTCCTGCAGGGAGGCGATCCTGAAAGATATTTCCCTTACCTCAACGATATTATAAAGATAAAGGCGGTGCAGGATTTTTCCCCTTCCCAGTCAGTCTCCTTCTTTTTCCTGCTGAAAAAGGTTGTCCGGGAGGAACTAAGAAAAGAATTACAGAGAAATCAATTCCAGGATGAATTGCATTCATTGGATTCAGAGATAGATGCGCTGGCGCTTCTTGCCTTCGATGTATATATGAAGTGTCGTGAGAGGATTTTTGAACTGAGGACAAATGAGATAAAAAGGATGATGTTCAGGCTGCTGAAAAAAGCAGACCTGATACGCGAGATAGAGGATGGGAATCAGGGTCTCGGTGAGGAAACAGTACTAACTCAAAAAATAGAGGGGTAGAACCATGGGACTATTATTTTCCTTTTTTGCAGTAGCAGTTCTTGGGGTTATTGCCTTCGTAGGGGTGAGGAGCATTCATCTTCACTACTTCTTCGGGGTCATTATCCCCTATCTTGCCTTCGCAGTCTTCATTGTGGGGATTGCGTTTCGGGTGCTGAAATGGGCGCGTATTCCTGTTCCGTTCCGGATACCGACAACAGCCGGACAGGAAAGGAGTCTCCCGTGGATAAAAGCGAATAAGATTGACAACCCGTCCACCTCGTTCGGGGTTATCATCAGGATGGCGCTTGAAGTGCTCGTTTTCCGTTCCCTTTTCAGAAACACGAAGATGGAACTGAGAGACGGGCCACAACTCACCTATGGCTCAACCAAATGGCTCTGGATGGCCGGGCTTGCCTTCCACTGGACCTTCCTCATTATCCTTACGAGGCATCTGAGGCTTTTCTTCGAGCCGGTTCCGTTTTTCGTGGGCATTGTAGAGACCCTCGACGGTTTTTTCCAGGTCGGGGCGCCTGTCCTTTATATTACTGATCTGATTTTCCTCGGTGCGATAACCTTCCTCTTCCTGAGAAGGGTCATCATCCCGCAGGTAAAATATATCTCCCTTGCCTCTGACTACTTCCCGCTTTTCCTCATCGGCGCGATAGGCGCAACAGGCGTTTTGATGAGATATTTCCTGAAGACAGATGTAGTGGGCATTAAAGAGTTGATGATGGGATTGATAACCTTCAACCCTGCTATTCCGGCGGGTATCGGGACCATCTTTTACATCCACCTTTTCCTGGTCAGCGCACTCTTTATGTATTTCCCAATGAGCAAACTTATGCATATGGCAGGAGTCTTCCTGAGCCCCACCAGGAACCTTGTAAATAATAACCGCGCTGTGATGCATGTCAACCCGTGGAATTATGCTGTCAAGGCTCATACCTATGAAGAGTATGAAGAAGAATTTAGAGATAAAATGAAATCAGTAGGATTACCGGTAGAAAAGGAGTAACTATGGCAAACCCAAAACCAGAAGAACTTGCAAAAATAGACTACACCCCACCAAAGACTGCATGGATGGACACCCATTCTGAAATCAAACCCGGCATTTTCTGCCATTCAGCAAAGGCTAAGGACCTTGAATATGTCGGCATGCCGAACCCGAGGCAGTGGTCAGTAAAAGACGAGGACTGGCATCTCCCGGAAAACTGGCAGGAGATTTTCATTGAGGGATTGAGAGAGAGAGTTGACAAGTACCGTTCGTTCAGACTCTTCCTCGATATCTGTGTCAGGTGCGGCGCCTGCGCAGACAAGTGCCATTTTTTTATCGGTGGCGGGGATCCGAAGAATATGCCGGTGCTCAGGGCAGAGCTCCTTAGGTCCGTATACAGAAAGTATTGTACGACATCCGGCAGGAGCATGGGCA
>JAKLQR010000153.1 GCA_022013235.1 Thermodesulfovibrionales bacterium
AGACAAGAAAAGTTTTCCTGAAAGCCACATGGGTGCAGTGGAAGTGGTACTATGATGTGGGGCAGGTCATTGTTAATAGATAAATTTATTATGAGTGTTATTGTATTGTTAATCATAGGGATAGTTGTCTTTAAAGCGGAGTCAAATGCAGACGAACAGTGGAAGGAGTATTATGATGGTAATCGCTCAACATTTTATTATGATAAGAAAAGTCTTCATTATCCTTATAAAGGCAATCAAAATATAATTGCTGTTTGGACAAAGACTATCCCAAGTAAATACATCACTCATAACCAGGAAAGAATTGGGTATTTCTCAGATTTAATATACATTAACTGTGAGGAAGTCAAGTATAGACGAACAGAAATGCTGATTCATAGTTATTCGGGAGAGATAATAAATCGACAAACGGTTAGATCGACTTACTATACGATTGATCCCGAGAACGAGGCAGAAGCTCTTTATAAGAGGGTATGCCCGTAACAAAAAGAAAGGAATACTATGAGTTTTTGGGATAAATTATCCTATACACATGTCTTATCTCAAAAGCGGCTTAGTCATTATCCTTGCCGGTGTTGTTTCCTTATTATTGACTGTCTACTTATAAAGAGGAAAGTGAAATAAAATCAGACTACGAAAAAATCAAAATAAATATTGTCACTTCAATTTACTAGATTACTATCTTTAACATAGTGGAGGAGTTACGTGGCTACTATCAGGGAAATCGAAGAGCAAAAAATGCTACCTTAGAAATCGTATAGTACAATTCTGTGCCAGAAGATTTTGGCTGCCTTAAACGAACTGAAAAGACCCACCAGTGGTTTATTTGTTTCCAGTGTGTCCGTCTCTCTTTTATTATTTCCATCGCTAGTATAATTAGGGTCAGGCTTTCTATTGTGCATTTAGCTGTAATCATTTCCACTTGTAACTTGCGAGATGATCGGGAATACGCTTAGCGTTCATAACTGTGAGAAGAGTGAGTGCGCCACAGATTAGAAAAAGTCTGCCGGGCAGCAACCATGACGCGTACGATTATGATGAAGAGAAAGAAAAAACCTTTCTGCCGCGCCTTCTTCTTCCGTATTGATCAAGATTCAGAGAACCGCAGAAAAATTCTATTACTATACAAGATATGGAATTTGTATCTCCGGATAAAATAAAGGTGGGTACGCAGAGAGCTGTTCTTTTTAGAAGGTGGGCATTAAAGATCATTAAAACAGGGTGTTGATATGTCAAGAAAATCTTTTAAACCATAGTAATCTTTCTATGGGAATTGTTTCTGCGTTTCCCTGCAAGAAAAAAGGAGTATCAAACAACTATTTGCAATAAACAAGTCTGCCTCTATATGTTTCTTGATTCTAATCTTCGATTCTCTGTGGTATAGTTCTATCATGAAGCAAGAAAGCCCATTTGGTATAGTAATTGCCGGGTGATGAACGGGCAATTGAGAAAGGAGCACGATGACAGAACAATCGGAACAACAAAAATTCGCAGTGTTGATTGATGGAGACAATGCACAAGCTTCCCTTCTTCCTCAGGTTTTGGCAGAGGTCAGCAAGTTCGGGTTGATCACTATCAAGCGGATATATGGAGACTGGACGACGACAAGCATGAACAGCTGGAAGCCTGCGCTCCACAAGCACGCTATTCAACCGATTCAGCAATTTCGGTACACAGTCGGCAAGAACGCAACCGACAGTGCGATGATAATCGACGCGATGGATCTGCTCCACAGCAGTGATGTTGAAGGCTTCTGCATTGTTGCCAGTGACAGTGACTACACGCGGTTGGCAACAAGGATCAGAGAAGAAGGTCTCTTTGTCATTGGAGTCGGCGAAAAGAAGACTCCCGAAGCGTTCACCAACGCCTGCAATCAATTCGTTTACTGTGAGAACCTGACAGATACCCATAAGAAAAAAAGGAAGCATCATAAGGCCGAAGAGTCCGGCGTCCCGGATCCCATGCCCCTTCTTCTTCAGGCGTTCGAGACTGTTGTGAAGGATGAAGAATGGGCCCACTTGTCAGCGATGGGTTTTGTTCTCCATAAACTGGACCCGGCATTCGATCCCCGAACGTACGGCCACAAGAAACTTCAGTCCCTCATCAAGGACTATCCGGGCGCCTTTACGTTGAAACGAGACGATTCAACTAAGCCGCCGGTAGTCTATGTTGCCCTGACCGCCCAACAGGAGGATTCAGGCGACGCTTGACGGCGCGCCTAAATCCTAAACGTTATAAATTTTTTAAGATAATCTTCGTGGGATCTTCTTATTGATAATTTATTCGTTCCGTGATATACATAAAGCGTACAAAGAAAATCAAAAGAAAAATTTTTATTACGATTGTCGGTGTAATTTTTATTGTGGGTATGGTCTCCTTTGGGTGTGACATTTTCAAGAAGGAAGAAATTCCTCCGGAAAAATTACCGCTGGTTCCTGAGTCATGTGCTGCATTATCCAATCAGTATTCTCATGCGCTTAAGTTAGCTCATTCATCAGTGGAAGTCAGTCAGTTGCAGATTGCAAGAGTAGCCAATCAGTTTGCTCATTGCATGGAAGACGCAGGATTGTCAGAGGCAGAAGCGAGAGGCATTGTAAAGAATATAGAGAAAACGGTCAGGGAAGAAGGAGAAAAAGGAAGCGCTCAGGAAGGGTCTTTCTACCGCTAATTATTGTTCCTGCCCCATGCAGTAGTAGTGAAATAAAGTGTGAAGCTGACAGGTGTTACTTCTCCAGAATGCCTGTTTTTATCGCATATCTCACAAGGTCGGCGGTTGTATGGACGTCGAGTTTTTGCATGATATTCGTCCGGTGGGTTTCGACGGTTTTGACGCTGATGAACAGCTGTACGGCAATCTGTTTGTTGGTGAACCCGGATGCGATGAGCTTTAATACTTCGCGTTCGCGGATGGTGAGAATATGGGCCTCTTTCCCCTCTTCAGAAGAAGCTTTCAACAGTCTTTCGGAGACCGAAGGGCTGATAAAGGTCCCGCCTGCGGAGACGGCTTTCACCGCATAGAGCAGATCCTCAAAGGCGTTGTCCTTGAGAACGTATCCGGATGCCTTCAGTTGCAGCGCCCTCCTGGCGGTGAGGGTCTCGTTATGCATGGTGAGGAAAATAACCTTTGTGCTGATTCCCATGCTCTGAATCTTCTGGAGGATCTCGAAGCCGTCAAGCCCCGGCATCGAGATATCGAGAATGGCGATATCAGGTTTCTCTCTGAGAATGAGATCAAGGGTTTCCACCCCTCCGCCTACTTCTCCGACAACCGACAGGTCCGGCGCGGATTTCAGAAGATTCAGGAGCCCCTGTCTGAATATGACATGATCATCTGCGATAATAACCCTGGTCATTTAAGCGGCACCTCTATAAAGATATTTGTCCCTATTTTATCAGAACTCTTTATCCTAATAATACCGCCGAGCAATTCGACCCTCTCTCTTATTGTATAAAGTCCTAACCCGTGGTCTTCTGTTCCGGGGTTGATGCGGGTGAAGCCCCTGCCGTTGTCCCGGATCTCCAAAGTAAGAAAATTTGCATCCTGTTTTAACAGTACATCGACGACAGTCGCTTCCGAATGTTTCACTGCATTGTTCAGCGCCTCCTGAAATATCCGGTAGAAGTTTTCCTTGATTTTCGGACTCATATCGATTGTTTCTCCCGCGGTAATATTAATCTCTATCCCGGAACGTTCCTGTACTTTTCGCGCATGCCAGGTGATGGCCTCTACGAGGCCCGTATTTTCGAGGAAAGAGGGCCTGAGATCCATGGACACCGCCCGGAGTTCGTCAATGACCTGGGTTATCTCGGATATGAGTTCGGGGAAAGCCTTCCTGTCAACAGGCATGCCGTCCTTTACCTGTGCTTCGAGCAACTGCAGTTTCAATTTTGTCGCAAGCAGGGAGGTACCGATGCCGTCATGAAGTCCTCTCGCGAGCCTCTTCCGCTCTTTTTCATGGGCATCGAATATCTTTACCGAAGCAGACTGCAGTTCCCTGATCCTCGTGTAGCGGGAGGTGAGCGCATACACCACGCAGATCATGAAAAAAGCGGTGGCATAATCCCAGAGGAAAAACCCTGTAATCTGGAGCAGATCGAGCCCTCCGAACGATTCCAGCACGAATCCCACAATCAGTCCTGTGATTCCGAGGAGGATGGTGCCTGATTCATAGAATTTCCTGACAAAGGCCTTGATCGCAATAAAAACCAGGAACGAAGCGGTCACAAGGAAAAGCACCTTCCAGAAGGTATAGATATAGATCCTCGCGGTATAGGAAGTGAAAAAGATGGGGAGCGCCGCGATGCAGAAGAATGCCGCGGTAATCACCCGTATGGGAGCTTTGACCTTTTCCTTGTAGAAGTGAAGAAGGAGAAGGAGCAGGCTAGCGGGGAGGAGCGCGGAAATTATGTTAATCGCCTTCTGCACAGTCCGGGTCTTCAGCCCGGTATCATAGAATGTGACGCTGCCGAGAAAGAAGAGTGCACCATAGAGTGTTATGAAGAGCCAGAAATAAAAATATTCCCTATCCCTCAGTCCCTTGATATAGAAGAAAAGACAGGCAAGGAAGAAAAGGGAGAAGAAGGTGAAGAAACAGAACTCCCATATCAGGATATTCTTGTATTTTTGCAGCTCCACGATCAAAAGGTCCTTGTATCCGCCGATATGTATCCCCCGGTCAAAAATTCCGCCGTTCAGGTAGGTATTCATCACGCGGACGGCAAGGACGTTGTCTCCCCCGTAGTTGATATGCTCCCCGGGGATCTGATAGAGCCTGTCGATTTTTGATGCTTCGATGAACGGTTCACCGATCAGGCCTTCGCCTCCAATCTTCATGCCGTTGAAAAAGACTTCGTCGGCGTCGCCGATTCTTCCGAGGAAGACTGCGGGCTGGACATTTCTGAAGTTCCCGGGAACAATGCAATGAATCCTGTACCATCCTATACCGTTTACCGCACGGATTCCCTGGGACTGCCAGTTCCCCGGAACAGCAATCGATGCCCATTGTGAATCGTTGAAAGAAGGAGATGCATAGGCGGGATTGTCGTCGGGAGAAAATTTATGGAGACCGTCCAGAACGAGGGAGAGATGCGCGGTTTCTGCCTGGAGCGGGCCGGCAGTGAAGAGAACGCACAGATACAGAAAGACAAACAATATATTTCTCACTGTGTCCCTGAATGCACAAAAACGAACATTCTTGAATCCCTCTGAACCTTATCAGATTTCAATAGAAACGATTCTGCTTACTATGATTATAGAGGATAAGAGGAGAGTTATTTCAACATATAGAGAAACATCAGGTTGATTACATAGACAGTCACGATGCCTATCGAGTCCCATGCCAGCACATGGGTTTTTTTCTCGGCGCGATACGTGAGGCCGATGATTGCGATGGCAGTCATGGCAATGGCTGATAACGCGGAGACAATATGGTTGGTGCTGACGTGGGCAAGCAGGGGGCCCTTCAGGAAGAAAATATCGTCGAGGCCAAGGATAAATATATTGAAGATGTTGCTCCCGAAGAGATTGCTGATTGCGAGGTCTACCGCATCTATTCTGAGCGCGGACCATGAAACCACTACTTCAGGCAGGGAGGTCGCAAGCGCGATGAAAATATTTCCCACAAAGGTCTGGCTCAGCCCTGTCGCTTTTGCAATCCCCGCACCGATTGTGGGCAGGAATGTCGCTGCGACGATCACTACGCCGGCATTCAGGGCATAGCGTGTGAGGGCCGTTTTCAGGGAAATATCCTTGTATCTCAATTCGATGGCTTTCTCTTTTATGAGCGCTGCAAGCTGTCTTTTTTCATAGGAATAGACCAGGCGGATGGCAATGAAGTATATCAGGATGAAGAACAGACTGTTCGGTCCGATCCAGCCCAGCGGGGAGATAAAGTCTCTCATGAAAATGCTTAAGATAACCATGCAGAGAAGGACTATGCCGAACCCCGCAGCCAGTATGTTGCCCTGATGAGCCTTCGCGGAAATCGGCTTGATCCGGTAGCGGGCGTCGAGCAGGACGATGATGAGCATGTTAAAGACACAGCTGCCCAGTACGTCTCCCGCTGCAATATCCGGAACGTCCACATAGGTGACGGCGCTGATGCCCGTGATCAGTTCCGGAAGCGACGTTACGGAAGCGATGAGCACCAACCCTATCCAGGCCCGTCCAAGCCCTGTCTTCTCTGCAATGATGTCACCGTACCGGGAGAGTTTTGTCCCTGAAAAAAGAATCGCAGCGGTGCAGCCAATGAACCCGAGCCATAACCAGAGCATATGGTTCCTCTTCTCCTCTTACCGGTGATATTTTTCGACCGCGCTTTTATCAGACTCAAGATATTCGATCGCGCTCCGGATATCTTCCCTTTTGCCTATCATTACCAGAATATCCCCCGACTGAATGACAAAGCCGGGCGTCGGGTTTGTGTGCACGTTCTCCCCCCGCTGCACTGCAATGACCGTAGCGCCGGTCTCAGACCGTATCCGGAGTTCCTGTATCGAATGTCCCGGGACAAGCGAAGTCTCTTGTATCTGATAGGATTCGGTCTCGACTGTCCGGAGCACATCGGAGCGTTCGCGCAGATGTTTTTTCGGCAGCTCCAGGGTCCTGAGGACGCGGTAGCTGTCTTTTCTGATATTCCTGATATGTTCGGCAATAACATTCCCCGGCATGTGGTAATGGTCGAGCACCCTGGAGAATATCTCCACCGAGGTCTCGAACTCCTCGGGGATAACTTCATCCGCTCCCAGTTTCTTGAGGTCCTCAATCTCTTTCGTATAGCGGGTTCTCACGATAACATAGAGAGCCGGGTTTTCTTTTTTCGCAATCTGCACAATTCTCCTCGTCGCTGCTGCGTCCGAGATGGCGACAACGAGCACTTTTGCCCTTGCGATGCCGAGTGTATGGAGAATCTCGCTGCTTGTCCCGTCTCCGTAATAAATCGGTTCCCCTTTCTTTTTCATTTTACTCACCGTGTTTGCGCTCAGTTCCAGAATCGCATAGGGGATCTCAGATTCACGGAGGACCCTCGCAAGGTTGCTCCCATTTAACCCGAATCCGACAATGATAACATGATCTGACTTTTTCTTCGGATATGCTTCTTTATCGATGCCCCTCCGGGTTTTGTCGAAACGACGGAGCGGTGTCCTTTCCACCAGCAAGGTAGAAAACGAAGGAGCTATGGAAATGAGGAAGGGGGTCAAAAACATAGTGATTACGGATGCTGACAAAAAAATCTGATAGAAATCCTCGGTTATCAGACCAAATTTTCTTCCTGCCAGTGCGAGAATGAAGGAGAATTCTCCGATTTGTGAGAGATAGAGTCCTGCCCGCAGGGAGTGAGTGATAGACTTGCTCATGACAAAGGCGGTGAGCGTTATGATAAGGACTTTTAACACGAGAATTCCCACTACGACAAGGGCGTCGGTGAGAAGGTGTGTCGAGAGAAACTGGAGATTCATCAGCATGCCTATGGAGATGAAAAAGAGACCGGTAAAGCTCTCCTTGAACGGCAATATATCGGATACTGCCTGGGATGCATACTCTGATTCTGAAATGACAATCCCTGCAAGAAATGCTCCCAGTGCAAGCGACAGCCCGAGCTCAGAGGTGAGCAGGGCAGTGCCAACGCACAGCAGAATGATTGTGATAATAAAAAGCTCGCGGCTTCTTGTA
>JAKLQR010000154.1 GCA_022013235.1 Thermodesulfovibrionales bacterium
ATTTGTCATTCCGGCTTGTCCGGAATCTCTCTTCAGATTCAATTTGTTAATCTGTCCGATTCCCGATAAGTGAGGATGACGGCTTGCGATATTTTGTTGCCGCTCTAATAAGTTATTATAATTGAGAGGTGTTTGATATCATGAACATATGTTTTGTCTTTCCGGGGCAGGGGTCTCAGCATGTCGGGATGGGAAAGGAAATCCACGACACTTTCAGTGTTGCAAGGGAGACTTTCGAACAGGCTTCTGAGGCGCTGCATTATGATGTCGCAGGACTTTGCTTCAGTGGGCCTGCTGAAGAACTGAACAAGACCTTCAGGACGCAGCCATGCATACTCACCGTGAGCATTGCAATCCACAGGGTGCTCGCATTAAAAGGAGTCAGGCCTGCTGTAGTTGCAGGGCACAGCCTCGGTGAATATTCTGCGCTGGTTGCAGCAGAGGTCATGACCTTCACTGATGCGGTGAAATTAACTGAAAGGAGAGGGCAGTTCATGCAGGATGCCGTCCCCGCAGGAAAAGGTCTTATGGCTGCAATACTCGGCATGGACAGAAGCAGAGTGGATGAAATCTGCAGGAATACAAAATCAGGTTACGTATCGCCTGCAAATTACAACTGCCCGGGACAGATCGTGATCGCAGGAGAAAAAGGTGCGGTGGAGGAAGCGATAGAAGAGTGCAAATCATCCGGTGCAAAGAGGGCAGTCGCGCTTTCGGTCAGTGTACCTTCTCATTGCAGACTCATGGAAAGCGCATCGAGGAAACTTTCGGACATCCTTGATACAATAGAATTGAAAAAACCGGCGATACCATTTGTGAACAATGCAGACGCGGTATTTCTCAATGAAAGTTTTGAAATAAAAACCTCTCTCACGAGACAGTTGAACAGCCCGCTCTTATGGGAAGACTCTATACGGAAGATTGCGGATTCAGGGGCAACCACATTTATCGAAGTCGGTCCGGGGAAAGTGCTTTCAGGACTGATAAAGAGGATTCTGCCCGAAGCGGTAATTTACCACGCGGAGGACGGAAAAAGCATTGAAAACACGCTGATGCGTATCAGTTAGCAGGGGACAGAGTGCAGGAACACATCGACAAATTTCTCCGGTATCTTGAGTTCGAAAAAGGGGTATCGGCACATACGCTGAGGGCATACAGGAAAGACCTCAAAGTTTTTTCCGGGGCTGTCAACACCCCTCCGGAAAACATAGATGTGATCGATGTCCGAGGTTTTATTGCAGGGCAGATCAAGCAGGGACTGAACAAGACAACGGTCGGCAGAAGACTTTCGAGCATCAGGTCTTTTTTTAAATTCCTCTACAGAGAAGGATTTATCAGGTCGAACCCTGCCAAGCTTGTATCAAACCCCAAAATGCAGAAACTGCTTCCGAGATTTCTTTCTGTTGACGACGTTTTTTCCCTCGTAGAGCAACCGGAGGGTATCGGTTTTCTCCCTGCACGCGACCGTGCGATTTTGGAACTCCTCTATTCCAGCGGTCTCCGGGTCAGTGAATTGTCGGGGCTGAACACCGACGAGGTGAATACCAAAGAGCACCTTGTAAAAGTAAGGGGCAAAGGGAAAAAAGAGAGGATCGTACCGGTCGGAACAAAGGCAATGGATGTGCTCAAAACCTATCTCATCGAACGCTTCCTCCTGAAAAGCAAGGAGAAGGCGCTGTTTCTGAACAGACTCGGCACACGATTGACAGACCGGGGGGTAAGACGTATAGTAGTAAAATATGCCAAACGGATGGCTATGAATACCCGGGTCGGTCCGCATGTCCTGAGGCATACCTTTGCAAGTCATCTCCTTCAGGGCGGTGCAGACCTCAGGGTTATCCAGGAGCTCCTGGGACATTCTTCACTTTCTACGACACAGAAATATACTCATCTCGATATAACGCATTTAATGGATATATATGACAAGGCCCATCCCCTGGCGCGCGGGAACGGGAAAAAGAAATGAGGAGGCATGAGTGAATCAAGAACGTGTGATAAAAGGGACTACTATCCTGTGCGTGCGACGCAATGGAAAAGTTGCAATCGGCGGAGACGGTCAGGTTACTATGGGCAGCACAGTCCTGAAGCACAACGCAAAGAAGATCAGAAAAATGTATAATGAGAAACTCCTTGCAGGGTTTTCAGGGGCCACTGCCGACGCGTTCACTCTGTTCGAAAAGTTTGAGGGCAAGCTCGAATCCTACAGAGGCAATATCACCAGGGCGGCGGTGGAGCTTGCCAAGGATTGGCGTACGGATAAAATCCTGCGGCGGCTTGAAGCCCTGCTGATCGTGGCCGATGCGGAACATATCTTCATTCTCTCAGGGACAGGGGACGTGATCGAGCCGGAAAACGGAATCGCGGCAATAGGGTCGGGAGGACCATATGCCCAGGCCGCAGCGCGCGCTCTCTCTGAGAACACGAAGTTTGCCGCGCATGAGATAGTAGAAAAAGCGATGAAGATCGCATCGGATATCTGCATTTATACCAACGAACAAATTTGCATAGAGGAGCTCAATGGATAACCTTACACCAAGAAAGATAGTCGAAGAGCTTGATAAATACATTATCGGGCAGCGCAACGCCAAAAAGGCTGTTGCTATTGCGATGCGGAACAGGTGGAGGCGGCAAAGGCTGTCGCCTGATATGAAAGACGAAGTGCTTCCGAAAAATATAATCATGATCGGTCCTACCGGCGTAGGAAAAACTGAAATTGCGCGGAGGCTTTCCCGCCTCGCGAATGCTCCATTTGTAAAGGTAGAGGCGTCGAAGTTTACCGAAGTAGGATATGTGGGCCGCGACGTGGAATCGATGATCCGCGATCTGACCGAGATATCCGCAGGTATGGTCAAAACAGAGCATGTCGAAAAGGTACAGGAGAAGGCAAAGAGCCTTGCGGAAGACCGCCTGCTGGACCTGCTCCTTCCTCCGCTGAGATCGACACGGGGAACGGGTGCGGGAACGGGAACGGACGAAGAGGAACGAGAAAAACATAAGGATACAAGAGAGCGGCTCAGGGATCAGTTGAGAGAAGGGAAACTCGACAACCGGTATGTGGATATCGAAGTAAGGGAGAAGATGGTCCCCTTTGGTGTTGTCTCGAATGTGGGGCTTGAAGACCTCGAAATAAATCTGAAAGAAATGCTGGGGAATTTTCTGCCCGAAAAGTCAAAGCGCAGGAAAGTGAAGGTTCCCGAGGCGCTTGTCATTCTGACTGAGGAAGAGGCTTCAAAGCTGATCGATATGGAGAAAGTCACGAGGGAATTAATTGAACGCGTCGAACAGTCCGGGATTGTGTTTATCGACGAAATAGACAAAATAGCCAGCAGGGGACATGCGCACGGCCCTGATGTCTCGCGGGAAGGCGTGCAGAGAGACCTTCTCCCTATTGTTGAGGGGACGACTGTCACCACAAAGCACGGGCCGGTCAAGACCGACCATATCCTCTTTATCGCTGCGGGAGCGTTTCATATGTCAAAGCCTTCTGACCTTATCCCGGAGCTTCAGGGGAGATTCCCTATCCGTGTCGAACTGGACCCGCTTGGAAAAGATGAGTTCATCAGGATACTCACCGAGCCCTATAACGCCCTGATCAAGCAGTATACCGCGCTCCTTTTCACAGAAGAAGTTGTTATCGAGTTTACCGACGATTCAGTCGATGAGATAGCCCATATCGCAGCACATGTGAATGAGAAAACCGAGAACATAGGCGCACGGAGGCTTCATACTGTTCTTGAAAAACTACTCGAAGATATTTCATTCGAGGCGCCGGAAAAGAAGAACGGCAATCTCACGATCGATAAAAATTATGTAAAAGAGAAACTGAGTGAAATCGTAAAAGACGAAGATCTCAGCCGGTATATTCTCTAACCACCGCCGGCTTTGCCTGAACGAACAATAGTTGCATCACAAGGAGGCTGATGTGCAGAATATCTCCCGCAATGCAACACGAACCCTCATCCCAATCGTTGTGCTCTTTCTTCTCGCTACCCTTGCTTCCTGCGCTTCCCGGACCGGACTTTATCCGCAATCAGGATATGCAGTTGCTTCCTGGTATGGCTCTGAATTCCATGGAAGGCCGACATCGTCAGGTGAGACATTCAATATGTATGCACTCACCTGCGCGCACAGGGAATATCCTTTCGGCACTCAATTGAGAGTGACGAATGTCGACAATCAGAAAGCAGTATCCTGTG
>JAKLQR010000155.1 GCA_022013235.1 Thermodesulfovibrionales bacterium
AGAACAAGGTAAGAACAATTGCCATGGGACCTACAGATGGTATGGTAAGAGGCATGGAGGTCGTTGATACAGGCGAGCCCATAAGTGTGCCAGTCGGTAAGTCATCATTAGGAAGAATCATAAATGTCGTAGGTGACCCTATTGATGAACTTGGACCAATAGAAACAACAGAGAGAATGCCTATTCACAGACCGGCGCCTGAGTTTATTGAGCAGGAAGCTACAACCCAGGCATTTGAGACCGGCGTTAAGGTTTTTGACCTTCTCATCCCATTCGTCAGAGGCGGCAAGATGGGAATGTTCGGCGGAGCGGGAGTCGGCAAAACCGTTATTATCATGGAGATGATCAACAACATCGCAATGGTCCACGGTGGTATCTCCGTGTTCGCAGGCGTTGGTGAGAGAACAAGAGAAGGAAATGACCTTTATCTGGAAATGAAACATTCAGGCGTTTTGCCCAAGGCAGCGCTTATTTATGGTCAGATGAACGAGTCTCCCGGAGCAAGAGCGAATGTCGGACTGAGCGCTCTTACCTGTGCAGAGTACTTCAGAGACCAGGGGCAGGACGTTCTTCTCTTCATAGACAACATTTTCAGATACACACTCGCATGGGCTGAAGTTTCGGCGCTCCTCGGCAGAATGCCTTCCGCCGTCGGTTATCAGCCGACACTCGGAACGGATATGGGCGCACTCCAGGAGAGAATTACTACCACAAAGAAAGGCGCTATTACCTCGATGCAGGCCATTTACGTCCCTGCAGACGACCTGACCGACCCTGCTGTTGCAACGGCATTTACCCATCTTGACGGTACCGTCGTTCTTTCAAGGCAGATTGCAGAACTCGGCATTTATCCTGCGGTCGACCCGCTCGATTCTACCTCAAGAATCCTTGATCCACAGGTCATCGGCGAAGAACATTATGCTGTTGCCAGAAATGTCCAGAAGACCCTGCAGAGATATAAAGGGCTCCAGGACATCATCGCAATCCTCGGTATCGAGGAACTGTCTGAAGATGACAAGATAATTGTTGCAAGGGCAAGGAAACTCCAGAGGTTCCTGAGCCAGCCGTTCCATGTTGCAGAAACCTTTACAGGTCAGGCCGGTAAATATGTCAAGACCGCAGATACAATAAAAGGGTTCAAAGCTATTGTCGAAGGACAATACGACGATGTGCCCGAGCAGGCATTCTACATGGTCGGACCGATTGAAGAAGTGGAAGAGAAGGCCAAGAAACTTGGATGGAGCAGATAGGGACACAAGAAATAAACGGTTAGGCAGGAGAGTTATTCATGGAGAAAGAGAATAAATTGCAACTCGAAATTGTTACCCCTTACGGCCTTATTTTAAGTGAGGATGTCGATGAAGTGACCTGCACCGGCAGTGAAGGTGACTTTGGCGTGCTCCCGGGACATGTGCCTTTTTTCACAACCCTCAAGATAGGCATGCTTGCATATAAAAAGGGGAATACGACGAAATATGTCTTTGTAAACTGGGGATATGTCGAAGTTGGCCCTGACAAGGTTATGGTTCTTGCCGACAGCGCAGAAAAATCAGAAGATATTGATGTCGAGAGGGCCAAGGCTGCAATGAAAAGGGCGGAAGAAAGAGTGAAGAAGGCAGAGGAATTCGATTTCGCAAGGTCTTCGTCGTCCCTTGAACGGGCAGTATCGAGGGTGCAGATAGGCGAGAAATTCAAATAAACAGAAAACATTCAATGCCATAGAATATACCGAAAAAGGCCATGCATTCTGCATGGCCTTTTTCTTTTGTCAAATTGATAATTGCCCTTTCCCTGTGGTATAAAAGGGAAGCTTTTACTCAAGGAGATCCGATAGTGATACAGCAGGAAAAGGTTCTCGTTATTGATGATGAAGAGTTCATCCTCCATCTCTCCAGAGACATTCTTGAAAAAAATAATTATGCCATTACTATTGCACAGGATGGCAGGCAGGGCATCAGCCTGATCGAAAAGGAGCGTTTTGACCTCATCCTGACTGACATTAAAATGCCCGACATGGACGGTATCGATGTCATCAGGCATATCCGTTCCGGCAATAAAGAGATCCCGATCATTGTGATTACCGGATACGGCACACTCGATACCGCAATCAATGCCCTCCGGCTTGGAGCGCAGGGCTTCCTGCTGAAACCATTTACCCCTGCAGACCTGAGGAATGCAGTTGCAGAGGCCCTCGAGAAAACCCGTTTGCTGAGCGAAAACATAAGGATGCGTGCGCTCATGCCGCTTTTTGAGGTGAGCAAGGAGATCATCGGCGAGGTGGACCCGAAACGGCTGGTAAGGCTGCTGGTTGAGATCGCAAGGAAAGAGGCGCATGCTGATTCTGTATGCCTTGCATTGATCGATGAAGAGACAGGAAGACTCGATATGAAAGAGTGCCATGGATTGTCGCAAAGCTGTATCAGCGCCGTTGAGGATTCCCCCGGCGACGAAAGCCTCAGCATGGTCTTTAAGGAGAAAAAGCCCTTCCTCTTTACCCGCGAAACGGTTCTCTCCGGAGTCCTTGAAGGGGCGCGGCAGACAGACGGCATCGCATCAGGTATCTTTGTCCCTCTCACGATCAGAGGGACTGTCATCGGTATCCTCAGCATTATGAGGACAAGCAATAAGCTCCCTTTTACGCTTTCTGATGTAGAATTTGTTTCGGTGCTGAGCGGACAGGCGGCTGCTGCGATAGAGAACGCCAGGCTTTACGAAAAACTCCAGCAGTCATATCTTTCTACGATTATTACCCTTTCAGCTGTTGTTGAGGCGAAGGACCTGTACACTGATAAGCATATGAAAGATATCGCTGAATATTCCGTGGAAATTGCCAGAAAACTTGGTATTGCTGATCCGGAAATTGAAGATATCCGCAAGGGTGCGCTTCTCCATGATCTCGGGAAAATATCTGTGCCCGACCATATTCTCATGAAGGCAGGCAAGCTCTCAGACGAAGAAATAGCGGTGATCAAAAAACATCCTGCAAACGGCGCAAAGATGATAGAACCGGTGGCGCCGCTCAAAAGTGCGAGGGATATTATCAGGCATCATCAGGAATGTTTTGACGGGTCAGGATATCCTGACGGCCTCCGGGGAGAAGAGATACCGCTTGGCGCCCGAATCGTGGGCATCGCAGATGCGTTTGGCGCGATGACGACAGACAGACCCTACAGGAAGGCTTTGACCACGAATGAAGCGGTGGGGGAATTGAGGAAGTACGCCGGGATACAATTTGATCCTGATATCGTGCAGATATTTATTTCCGTCCTCCGGGAGAAAGGCATCCAGGACACGGGTGCGGAAGACCTGTAACCCGGCAAATTTATGAAGAATAAAGACTGAGTATTCGCTATGGAGGTTACGCTCGACAGTATCCGTGATATCCGGATATATCAGTCAAAAACAGGATACCGCTTTTCAGTAGACGCCCTCCTCCTTTTCGACTTTGTCGGTCTCAAAACAGCAAGGGTGATCGCCGACCTCGGAGCCGGGTCAGGCATCGTCGGAATCCTTCTCGCCAAAAAATATCTTCACGCAACCGTCACCCTCTTTGAAATTCAGCCGGGTCTTGCTTCTCTCGCAGACCGGAACATCAGGATCAACAGCCTGGAAGACCGGATGAATGTGGTGAACGCTGATATCACCCACCGGTCGTCTCTTCAATCATTCCTGTCAGCGCATGCCGGATTCGATCTTGTTGTCGCGAATCCCCCCTTCAGAAAATGGAAAAGCGGCCACATCAATATTGACGAAGAGAGGGCTATTGCGCGGCATGAAATCAAGCTCAACCTCATGGGACTCGTCGAAGCCGCCTCTTGTCTTCTCAAACCGAAAGGAAGATTCTGTGTGGTTCATCACCCCAGCAGACTGGCTGAATTTATGGATATCCTGAGGAGAAAAGGCATCGAACCCAAACGGCTGCGCTTTATCCATTCAGACAGAAACTCGGAAGCGAAGATAGTGCTGCTTGAGGCTGTGAGGGAGGGCAGGCAGGGAATAAAGATCGAAAGTCCCTTGTATATTTATGATGAGCAGCGTCAGTATACAAATGAAATGAAAAAATTATACAATCCCTGATATCATAAAAAGATAGGCCGATATGCTCAATAATTTTCTCACATACCTTTCAGCCGAGAAAGGGCTTTCCCGGAATACCGTCGAATCGTACCGGCTTGACCTCAGGAAATTTTTTGAGTTCTTGTCCGCGGAAGAGAAAGAGCCCGGTTCTTTTTCAAGAAGCGATATCGTTGATTTTATCGAAAAACTCAGGACAGAACGTTATGCCACCTCAAGCATCTGCAGATTGATTTCGTCGGTAAAAAGCTTGTGCAGGTACCTTCTTACTGAACACCTGCGTGAAGACGACCCATCCGAAAACCTCCAGTCGCCGAAAAAGTGGGAGCGTCTGCCCAAGGCGCTGAGTTTTTCCGAGGTAAAGGCATTGCTTGAGGAGAGCGCCTCCTCCAGTCCGGGCAAGCCTATCCTTATGCGTGATGCGGTGATGATCGAACTGATGTATTCTTCCGGTCTGCGCGTGAGCGAACTGGTATTGCTGAAGCTTGAGGACTTTAATTTTGAGGCGGGATTCCTCCGGGTGATAGGGAAGGGCTCGAAGGAGAGGATTGTGCCGGTAAACATTCAGGCAGTGGAAAAAATAAAGCAGTATATAGCCAACCAGAGGGCTGCGATTCTCAAAAAGAAACGTTCTCCTTATCTGTTTGTCACCGCAAGGGGAAAACCGATGACGAGGCAGCGTTTCTGGCAGACTATGAGGAAATTCGGCAGAAGAATCGGCATTGAGCTTTCGCCGCATGTGATGAGACATTCCTTTGCCACGCATCTCCTTGAAGGAGGAGCCGACCTCCGTTCCGTGCAGAAAATGCTCGGTCACTCCGACATCTCGACAACGCAGGTTTATACAAAAGTGACAACAGACAGACTGAAACAGGTATTTTCGAAATATCATCCAAGGGCATAACACAGTTTGCCCTGTTCCGCTGTTTTGCAGTTCACTCAGTTTGGACAGAGAACATATTTTGCCAGGTTATTCAGTTGCAACACAACATGAAAACAGGTAAACTGTTTTCATCGCAGAAACAGACGAAGGAAGTCAACCAAGCAAACTCAACAATAGCATGCACTATGGAGGTTATCGATGCCCGAACCATTAAAGTTTGATGAACTCTATGGATTTTGCGACCCTGATATTCTGCCTTTTACCACAACCGATGAGCTGCCTGAATTCAAGGAGACGATCGGGCAGGAGAGGGCTCTCCATGCACTTGATTTTGGCCTGACCCTTGACAGTACCGGATTCAATATCTTCATCCTCGGAGAGCACGGCACAGGGAAAATGACTACGGTGAAGTCATTCCTCGCGCAGAAGGCCCTCGGGGAACCTGTCCCGGCGGACTGGTGCTACGTCTATAATTTCAAAGACCCTGATGCGCCGCTTGCCATCTCAATGCACCCCGGGGACGCCGCAGTATTCCAGAAGGGCATGGACGAAATCATCAAAACACTGAAGGCCGAGATTCCGAAGATATTCGAATCGAAAGACTACGAGAAGCAGAAAAACACTCTCCTGGAAGGATCACAGAAACAACAGAAAGAACTCTTCGCCGGGATTGAAGAGGAGGCACAAGAGAAGGGGTTTGCACTCCGTAAGACTGTAAGCGGTCTGATTATCATCCCTGTCAAAAAGACCGGGGAACCGCTGACAGAAGAGGAATATGAACTGCTCGATGACAAGACACGGAACAGAATAGATGAGATTGGAAGGGCGCTTCAGGAGAAGCTGAACGACGCGGTGCGGTTGATCCGTGAGACTGAAAAGAAGGTCAAGGAATCCCTCGTGAAACTTGAGAAAGAGGCTGCCCTTTCTGCGGTAGGCCATCTCATTGACGAAATAAAACAGACCTTCAGGGATTACGAAAAGATTCCCGCGTACCTCAGCGACGTGCAGGATGATATCCTCGAACATCTCGATGATTTCAAGCTCCAGGATGAGCAGGCCCCGCAGTTGCCCATGCTAAAACTCCAGAAAGCGGAACCCACATTCACCCAGTATACAGTCAATGTGCTGGTAAACAACAAAGACTGCAAAGGTGCGCCATGCATATTCGAGAGTAATCCGACCTATTACAATCTCTTCGGCAGAATTGAGCACAAGATACAGTACGGAATAGCACTCACTGATTTTTCAATGATAAAGGCCGGCTCCCTGCAAAAGGCAAACGGCGGATATATCGTGATGCACGCCCTTGATCTCCTGAGAAACCTTTTCTGCTATGACGCGCTTAAACGGGCAATCAGAAACCGCGAAGTAAAAATAGAAGATGTATGGGAGCAGTACCGGCTGATTTCAACAACGACGCTTAAACCTGAAGCGATTCCCCTCGATGTCAAGGTAATCCTCATCGGGAACCCCTCCCTCTATTATCTGCTCTATAACCTCGATGAAGAGTACCGCGAACTGTTTAAGGTAAAGTCTGATTTTGACAGCGTCATGGCCAGAACCGACGGGAATATCAAGAAATATTCCTCGTTCATCGCGAACATATGCCGGCAGGAGAAGCTGCTGCCCTTTGAAAGGACGGGAGTGGCAAAGGTCATTGAATTAGGATCGAGGCTTGCAGAGAACAAGTATAAACTGTCTGCAAAATTCAGTGATATCGCCGACCTCCTGCGGGAGGCAAGTTACTGGGCAGACAAAGCAGAGAGTGCGGTTGTGGCAAGCGAGCATGTCCAGAGGGCAATCGACGAGAAGATATTCAGGACAAACAGGATAGAGGACCGTCTGCGGGAGCTGATCCTCGACGGCACCATCATTGTCGATACCTCAGGAGCGAAGACAGGCCAGATAAACGGCCTTGCAGTGCTTGATCTTGGCGACTACAGCTTTGGAAAGCCGTCGAGAATCACCGCGAGAACTTACGCCGGAAAGGCCGGAGTCGTGAATATCGAGCGAGAAACCAAGATGAGCGGAAAGATACACGACAAGGCTATCCTGATCATCACGAACTATCTCGGAAGCAGATATGCGACGAAAAAGCCGATCAGCCTTTCCGCATCAATAACATTCGAACAGTTATACAGTCTGATCGAAGGCGACAGCGCATCATGTGC
Organism: Thermodesulfovibrionales bacterium; assembly: GCA_022013235.1. Classification (GTDB taxonomy): domain Bacteria; phylum Nitrospirota; class Thermodesulfovibrionia; order Thermodesulfovibrionales; family SM23-35; genus JAKLQR01. Next base: position 7,129 of record JAKLQR010000155.1, read on the forward strand.
CGAACTGTATGCGCTTATCAGCAGCATTGCAAATGTGCCCCTGAAACAGAACATCGCAGTGACCGGTTCAATGGACCAGAATGGTGAGGTACAGCCTGTCGGCGGCATCAATGAAAAGATCGAGGGGTTTTTCGATCTCTGCAGGATCATCGGGCTCGACGGAAGCCACGGAGTAATCATCCCCCGGAGGAATGTCAAAAACCTTATGCTGAAGAACGAGATTGTTGAAGCCGTCAAACAGGGAAAATTTACGGTCTATCCTATAGAGCAGGTTGACGAAGGCCTTGAGATTATGACCGGAATGTCCGTGGGAGAATTAAGAGAAGACGGTACTTATCCGGAAGGCACAATAAACTATCTTGTCGTGAAGCGTCTCACGGAAATAGCCGAATCGATGGAAAAGAAGAAGGAAAAAGAGAAGGAAGACGAAAGAGAGGAAAAAGAGAAGACAAACAAGGGACAAGAAGAAAAAAATACATGAGAAAAGCAGTATGGTTTATTGAAGCATGTTCTCTCATGCTTTTTTCCATTCCTCTGGCACTGATGCCGCTCTCATTCGCACGGAAGGTAGGAGAAAAGCTCGGCCTTCTGCTTTTTTTTGTATGGAGGAGCAGAAGAGAGATTGCAATCAGGAACCTGAGCTATTCGATCGAAAATGGGTCGCTGAGAGTTTCAGAACCGGCAGAGAAGATAATCAGAGAGAGCTTTCAAAATATCGGGCAGTCGTTCGCGGAAGTCCTGAAGATTTACTTCGGATTCGGGGGAAGAATCATCCATTCCGTAACGATTGAAGGCCTCGAACACTTTGAGGCCGCGAAGAAAAAGGGCAGGGGTGTTCTGTTTATAACAGGACATTGCGGTAACTGGGAGCTTCTTGGGATAGCTGCATCGGTAAAGTTCGCTTCTCTTGCCATTGTGGTAAGACCACTGAATAATCCCTATCTCAACAGGCTCGTCGAAAAAGTCCGGAAGCGATACGGTAATAGGGTGATCAATAAAAAAGGCGCGTTAAGACCGGTCATGCAGGCCCTGAAAAACAACGAAACCGTCGGTATCCTCATGGACCAGGCGGTGATTCCTGAAGAGGGATATGTGATCGATTTCCTCGGAAGGGGAGCATGGACCACCAAGATGCCGGCTCTCATCGCCCGGAAAACAGGCGCAGCGGTCCTCCCTGCTTTCATACACAGGACGGAGAAGGGACACGCGATGCGTATCTATCCCGAAATCGAATTATCCCCTGAGAGTGAAAGAGAAGAGGCATTGCAGGAAGACACGAAAAAGTTTTCATCGCATATCGAAACCTATATCCAGGAGCATCCTGCCGAATGGCTCTGGATTCACAGAAGGTGGAAGAGGGTTCCGGGAGCCTAGTCCCCTGTCAAATCTTTCCCTGCCTCATATGCTTCTTTCATTGCAGCAAGATGTTTGAGAATTTCGCCTTTTGCATCGACTCCAAGATAGCCCAGTGTCTTGTGTTCGGGAACGCTGACCGTTCTGAAAAATGCCTTTACGGTCGCTTCCGCACATTGTATGCCGATCTCCTTTTTCATGCCGCCTACAAGCAGCAGCAGACCTTTTCTTTTATACTCCCCTTCGGCTATCGGTTTCTTGAGAAGGTATTTCTCGCACCAGAATGCCTGGCATCTGTCTATCATCATCTTCGTTTGAGCGCTCACGCCGAAAAAAAATATCGGAGAGGCAAGGATAATCCTGTCGGCTTTCCTTATCGCATTATATATCTGTGTCATGTCATCGTCATAAATGCATGCCCCGGTTTCTTCACATCCGCCGCAGTTTTGACAGGGCATGATGTTCATCGTATTCAGTCTGAATATATGAACCCTGTGCCCGGTTTCTTCTGCTCCTTGTATTGCTTCCCGCAGGAGGAGTTCCGTATTTCCTTCCTCCCTCGGACTGCCGAGAAAAGCGATGATATTCATTTCCTAATCACTTTCATGAATTTCTTTCTTGATTGCAATCGTCTCAAGCAGCTTCTGGAGATTTTCGGTGAGGTCCCACCATCCGTTCTTGAATGAAGTGTAGTCAGGTGCGCCGGTCATGGCGGAAGCATACCGTATCGAATTGGAATAAAACAGCCACTGACGAATCCACATCTGTTCAATTGATTCATCAAAAGGATTTGCTTTGTCCGCGAGACCTTTATCCCAGGCCTGCACAAGGAGTTGCGTTGCGGAGAGTGTCATCGCGTCGGTTTCTTTCAGTGTGTTGCCTAATTTTGCAAAATGACCGTCAGTCCAGTTCGTGCCATGGCAGCCGGAACAGACAGCGCTCATCACAGCGAGCCTTCTCTTTTGTTCAGCTGCATCAATGAGGTAATCAGCTGCGGGTTCTCCGGTGAACGTGACAGGCAGGGGCAGGCCGTCTTTATTTTTTATGACAGTTGTATCTCCTGATCTCGGTTGCGGATGACTGTAAATCAATCCGAACAGGCGTACCCATAATCTTGACCCGAAGTTATGCGTTCTCTCGGCAAGAACCGACCCTGAAGGTGATACAAGCAGGCTGTTGTGACAGGTTGCGCATGTGGGAGCTTTTATATCCTCTCCGACTTTCCAAGGCACAGCATTGAAATTCCATTCCTTTCCTTTGGACGAATAGATATTCCCGTGCTTGCTTTCTTCGTAAACATTCCAGGCCGGAACATCGGGTTCATGATGGCATTGTGAACAGGTGTAGGGCTTCCGCGCTATCTCGATCGAAAAACTATGTCGTGCATGGCACGCTGTGCATGCACCGAGACTTCCGTCAGGGTTCACCCTCCCAACTCCCTGATTCGGCCATGAGGCAATATCCGGGACTTCAATATTCCCCATCTTTGTCGCAACCGTCTTCTTGCCTTTTACTGAGAGGATTGTTCCATGACAACCGAGGCAGGTTTCGTGGAGCGTAGCATCTGAGGGCTTCTCAGTAAGAATTTTCCCGTTCTCGAACCTTTTCAGCCCTGTTGATGTGTTCACGAGCGTGAGATACACGGGATTTTCCATGAGATTTCTATAGGCATAGGATTTTTTGCTTCCGGAAAATTGCTTTGCCTCTACAGGATGGCAGGTGCTGCAATCGTTTGGTGAAACCACAACCTGTATGCGGTGTCCCATATGATCAAAGGCGTCCTTGTGTTTATCGACATTCCTGCTGTGGCATTCGTAACAGCCGACGACATACTCGCGCAATCCCTCTGGGAGGGTATCCGCGGATATTCTTTTTTCAAGGGATGACTGCTTGAGTGCCTCGCCAGGCAACGTACGGGCATGCCTGCTCGCCAGCCAGTCCTGCACAATCCCCGGAGTAACATTGCTGTGGCAGCCGATGCAGGTCTTTGTCTGGGGACTTATCATATCCTGTGACACCATAGTGCCTTTTTCTTCTGCAGCTGAGAGTATATGTGTTGCTGAGAAAAGGCAAAAAGCGATAAGAAACGGGAGACACCGAATCAGTTTCATGGAACAAACCTCCGGAAATTATTTAAAGTCTGTTTGTAAACTGTTAAACACCCTCACCCTTGCCCTCTCCCCTCAAGGGAGAGGGTAGTAAAATTGCCCCTTCCTTGAGGGGAGGGGTTGGGGAGGGTGTTTAAATAGCGACTTTATAGCACAGACCCTATTTACTCTATTTTTTTGAACATCTTTTTCAGCGCGCCGCAGATCGGGCATTTGTCAGGCGGCTGTCCCTCAACAGTATTGCCGCAGACCTGACAGACATGATAATCGATGCCGGGATTTTTGCCGAAGCTGTCAAGGGTTTTCTTGTAGAGTTCTGCATGGATTTGTTCAACTGCATTTGCAAAATTGAATGACATCAACGCACGTTTGTTCCCTTCAGCTTCCGCGTCCTGAATCATTTGAGGATACATGCTTTTGAATTCGTATGTCTCGCCGCTGATAGCTTCCTGGAGATTCTCCTTCGTCCCTCTGATCCCCCCAAGTTCCCTCAGATGGTTGAACGCGTGTATAGTTTCAGCATCGGCTGCTGCCCTGAAGAGCTTTGCGATTTGTGGATGGCCCTCCTCCTCAGCCTTTTTTGCAAACGCAAGATATTTCCTGTTCGCCTGTGATTCACCGGCGAACGCATCCTGAAGATTCTTTTCTGTTTTTGCCATATGTTCCTCCTTACGTATACTCCACCCAGGAGGTTTACCCCGGGTTCCTGCAGTTTCTCCCTGTAAGTTTTTAGTTATTCCTGCTGCTTTTCGATTACGTCGTCAGCCCAGCTCAGCGCTGCTGAGACTGTTGGAAACCCTATAGTGCTTGTGAGGAGAATTATTGCATGATAGATTTCATCGGCTTTTGCCCCAGCTTCCAGCGCCCTCCTCGTATGGGAATGCACCGAGCCCTCTGACCTGATTGCAGCGGCAGCTGCCAGCTGTATCAGATGAGAAGTTTTCATATCGAGTGGTCCTGCATTTCTGGCGATGCTCCCGAGGTTATCTACTGCCTTGAGTAATTTTTTAAACTTTTTCCTGATGTTGACATGCTGTTCAGGTAATTCCGGCATTGTATCCCTCCTTATCACACATAGCGTAGCAACAAACGCCGGCTTATTCAAACCGGGCGTGGTACTCCTTCACTTTTTTCGCGAAGTCGGCGCCGAACTCATAGCAGCGCTGGTTATCTTCAGGGGCTGGTCGGTATAAAACCTGCATCCCCGGCTCACTTAGTTCAAGCCCCATTTTCCTGAATTCCTCATACGCATCCCGAACAGCGCCCCCAGCCCATCCGTAGCTTCCAAAGGCACCGATCATGCGGTTTTTGGGTCTGAGTCCTTTCAGGTATGTCAGGAACTCTGCGACCGTGGGAAAGAGGGAATTGTTCAGGGTAGGAGAGCCGATGAGACAGCCCCTCGCCTTCCAGAACTCCTTCACTGCGTCACTGATGGGACTTGCCCTGAGTTTTATCACTTTAACATCGACCCCTTCATCCTTTATCCCCTGCAGCAGCGGGAGGGTCATCTGCTCCGTGCTGTGCCAGATAGTATCGTAGATGATCACTACGCGCAGGTCGGCTTTGCCGTTTGCCATATCGAGATACATGTTGATGATTTTTCCGGGGTCCTGCCTCCATATGATCCCATGGTCGGGCGCTATCATATCTATTTCAAGTCCGAGTTTCTGTATCTCAGCTATTTTGCTTTTAATCAATGTGCCGAATGGCATGAGGATATTCGCATAATAATCCTTTACGGCATCTTCAAGCGCAGACTCTGAAGAAGAGGAGATAAACTCGTCATCGAACCTGCCCGCAGAAGCAAGGTGCTGACCGAATCCATCCTGACTGATAAGGAGCTTGTCTTCTTTCACATAGGTCATCATCGAATCGGGCCAATGGAGCATGGGGGTCTCCAGAAAAAGCAGGTTCCGCTTGCCGATGTTCAGGGAATCCCCGGACTTGACGATTTTTATATCCCATTTTGATATATCGAAGAACCTGTCGAGCCCCTTCCTGCCTTTTTCGGTAATATAAATCGTTGCGTGCGGAGTCAGGGCCATGATCTTCTCGATACTGGTTACATGGTCGTTTTCGATATGATTGATGATGATATTTTTTATCCGCGCGGGATCAACGAGACCTTTGATGTTATCGATGGTAACGTCTGCGAAATCATATTTTACGGTATCGAGCAGGGTGATCTGATCGTCGAGAATCAGATAATTGTTATAGCTCGTTCCATTCGGGGTCACATACCCGTGAAAATCCCGTATCGCCCAGTCGATTGCGCCAACCCAATAAATATCCGGTTTAATTTCTACCGCCTTCATATGACCTCCTCTATCCTTTTTTGTTCATATACTAAGACGGCTATAAGTAAAGCTACATCGATGTCATTCCCGCTTGTCGGGAATCTTTCTGAAAACCCGGAAGGATTGCGGACA
>JAKLQR010000156.1 GCA_022013235.1 Thermodesulfovibrionales bacterium
GGACCAACTGACTGGAGAAATAGGCTGCTACATACGCGGTTATAAGAAGCGCGAAGAGCAGGAAGAATGTTCTCTTTCTGCCCACCAGAAAATAAAGAAATACTCCCCCTGCAAAAAGCATCCCCAGCCAGGCGGTTCGCGACGTTGAGAGCAAAACAGAAACAATACTTGTGACTACGAATAACCACAGGGCGGTATTCTGAAAAAATGTCCTTTTACTGGGCAGGGCAAAAAAAAGCGCCACTGCTCCATAAAGACCGATCGCGTTGAGGTTTCCGAACCATATATGATGCATCTTCAACGGCATGAGCGGCAGGACATATTGTTTATGCCCAATGACACCGCCATAGGTCAGCAATCCGATCACATCGAGCACAAAAATACCCGCGAGCAAAGCACCAAGCAGGGACCGGCAATATCTGTCCCTTTTCTCCTCATCCTGCTCTGTATCAAGCAATACCGAGACCATCAGATATACAAAAAAAAGGTTGGCCGATTGTTTCACAATACCGATTCCTTCCTGCAAATCCTGAGAGAAAAGCAGTCCTGCGCACACAACACCAATATAGAGACCGATAGGGAGTAGTAAGGGTTGCCGCAAAGCACGGGATACATCAAGCCGGTACTTCGTATTCAAAGCGATCACACCAACTGCGGATATGTAGATCAATCCCATGAGGATGCTGCTGATACTTTTCGAAAAGGGCAGGGTAAACCCATACAGGAATAATCCTGCGAGAGGGACTAAATAAAGCTTCCGGCTGCACTCAGACATAGCGGGTATCCATGTAATTTATCTATGACGTTATAGTATACTTAAAAAAGGTTTTTTTACAGGGTTTCTCAGGAGGTTTTATGCATATCGGAATAATTGGCGCAGGGTATGTCGGACTCGTTACCGGCGCCTGCTTCGCCGAGTTCGGTATCTTTGTGACTTGTGTTGATAAAGACGAACAAAAGATCAAGAGTCTCAAGAAAGGCAAAATTCCCTTCTATGAGCCGGGGCTCGATACGTTCGTTCAGAAAAATGTTGCGCAGGGCAGGCTGAAATTCACGACAAAGATCGCAAAGGCCGTCGAGTCCTCTCTTGTCATCTTTATCGCGGTCGGAACCCCCGGGAGAGGTGACGGTTCTGCCGATCTGAAGTATGTGGAAGGGGTTGCCCAGGAGATCGCAAGCCATATAGATGGATATAGGGTGATTGTCACAAAGAGTACTGTCCCTGTCGGCACCGGGGAAAAAATACGTGAGATCATCTCGCAAAACCTGAGGGAACAGACCGATTTTGATATTGTCTCCAATCCGGAATTTTTACGGGAAGGCTCAGCGATTGAAGATTTTATGAGGCCCAACAGGATTGTGATAGGAGCAAAAAGCGCTCAGGCAGTGGCAATCATGCAGGACCTGTATAAGCCTCTTTACCTGATCGAAACGCCTTTTGTAATCACAAACATCGAAACTGCCGAACTGATCAAATATGCCGCCAATTCTTTCCTTGCAACCAAGATCTCTTTCATCAACGAGATATCGAACCTCTGCGAGCGCATAGGAGCAGATGTCCATATGGTCGCAAAGGGAATGGGGCTTGACCAGAGGATCGGACCCAAATTTCTCCATCCCGGCCCCGGATTTGGCGGCTCCTGTCTCCCCAAGGATACGAGCGCGCTCCTCAAGATTGCCGAGGCGCATGATGTCCATCTCGGCATTATTGATGCTGCAGTAAGAGCAAACGAGAACCAGAGGGCATATATGGTTCAGAAGATCAGGGATGAGATGGGAAGCCTGAAAAATAAAACCCTGGCAGTCCTCGGCCTTGCTTTTAAGCCGAATACTGACGACATCCGGGACGCCCCTGCCCTGACGATCATTCAGGGTCTCCAAAAAGAAGGCGCCAAAATCAGGACGTACGATCCTGTTGCCATGAAAGAAGCGGCCAGGCAGATACCAAAAATGAAATGCTGCAAGGATGCGTATGACGCGGTGAAAGGGGCAGATGCAGTCGTACTCATAACAGAATGGAATCAATTCAGGAACCTGGACCTCGCAAGGATCATCACACTTCTCAGGGAGCCGTTTTTCTTCGATTTGAGGAATGTCTATGATCCTCAGAAAATGAAGGCAAAGGGATTCCGCTATTTTTCTGTCGGCAGGGTATAGCCCGCACTCAATCCTTCCCTTTTATAAAATGGTACAATCAAGCCATGAAGATCGTCTGTCAGAACAGGAAGGCATATCACGATTATCATATTGAAGATACCGTCGAGGCAGGCATAGCGCTCCTGGGGACAGAGGTAAAGTCTCTGAGGGAGGGAAAAGCCAGCCTTAAAGAGAGTTATGTTATGATAAAAGAAGGGGAAGCGTTTCTCCTGAACTGTCATATCAACCCCTATACTCATGGCAACCGGATGAACCATGACCCGCTGAGAACCCGGAAACTCCTCCTCCACAGGAAAGAACTGAACAGCCTGGCGGGGAAGGCGACAGAAAAGGGATTTACGCTAATACCTCTGAAGATATATTTTAAAGACTCCTTTGCAAAGGTTGAGATAGGACTTGCAAAGGGGAAACGGCTCTTTGAAAAAAGGGAAACCATAAAAGCACGGGAGGCCCGGAGAGAAATCGAACGGGCCATGAAAGACCGTAAATCGTGAAGTGTGAATCGTAAAAAGAAAAGCGTAATCAGGTGCCTCTCACACCATACAGTTTACGTTTTACTCTTTACCGGAAAAAGGGGGCGAAAGGGCTCGACGGGGGTTACGATAATCAGGTGGCATGCCGTGGTTCCGTCACCACGATAAAAAGCGGAAAACAAACACAAACGCCAACAACGAACTGGCATTAGCTGCTTAATTAACTAAGCAGCCGCTGCCCTGAAATTGTCTGTGTTTCAGGTCACAGCGTCATTCAGCAGGCTGGCTCCGGGGACTTTCCCCTGACCCCGGGGTAAGACAAAGGGGGATGGGATTTCGGGACGCCTGCCTGACGGCAGCCCGGGATCCGAGACACAATAGTCAGGATACGCATGTAGAAGCCTGAGGGCAGTACTTTCGGACGCGGGTTCAATTCCCGCCGCCTCCATCATAATTATATTAAAAATCAATATGTTATTGCCATTCTAGCAAAGCAAACAACATCAAAGGTTTGCGAGCTTTAATGGCTTTTTTGTTTTTTGAAATCAATAGGTTATTTAAACCGTCACTAGAAGGTGATTTTCCTCTCGCCGAATCCTTTCTGAAATCAACTAACCGTTCTATCCTCTCCAAAGCCACTGACTTTCTAGAACCTATCTCAAAATCGGTTTTTTCTTATACGCTGTCATTCCCGCAAGTGAAGCGCGTCGGGAATCCTTCTGGAAACAAAGAAAGATTCCGGACAAGCCGGAATGACATACCAAAGGCATATCATAAAATATCAATTTTGAGATAGGTTCTATTGATAATTCTTATCGACAAATACTTTTCGGGCGCAGGCAATTGAAAAAATGATTGATATGGTGTATCATAAGTGTAGCACCAAGGAGGTGAATCTCTATGCCGACAAAAAATCCCAGAATTAACGTGGTCCTTGAAAAGCCCTTATATAACAATGTGGAGCGTCTTGCCGAACGAGACGGGGTCTCCTTATCTTTGAAGGTACGTGATCTTGTGAAGGAAGCGCTGGAAATTGAAGAGGATATTGGCCTTGCTCAACTGGGTGAAGCCAGAGAAAAAACATTCAACAGGAAAAAATCACTGAAACATGATGAGGTCTGGCAGCGTTGACCTTTGAGCTAAGATATCATCCGGATTTTCGGGATGTCGACATTCCCCAACTGAATGAAACTCTCAAAAAGCGTATCAGGAAAGCGATAGAAGAGCGCCTTTCATTATCTCCCCATAAATATGGAGAGCCGCTCAGAAAAACTCTCAGGGGATACTGGAAACTCAGAGTCGGCGATTATAGGGTAGTCTATAAAGTTAAGGGAAATGAAGTATGGATATTCGCTGTTATAAACCGAAAAGACGTTTACAAAAAGATTATTACTAGGATTTGACGATAAGAAATGACTTCTTGTAGTTATCATTTTGGTGTAACAGAAACAAGATCGTGACCCCCTTTACCCTCCATTGTCAAGATTAAAGAATTGACCACCTATGCCTTCTTAAATGTGTTTTTCTTGATTAATTCGTCTAGGCTTACCGATTTCATAAACGTAGAATTTATGCATTAGCCCATGGTTTAAATATTAGTCTCTCCGGTAATCCTAAAATACTCCTCAACACATCTAAAGAAACACCTTGTTGTAAGAGATTTGTTATTTCATTAATTTTATCAACATCATACATATTTGGTTTTCCAAAAGAAAATAGGTCAATCCTTTCCTGTCGCAAAATTGGGAGCATTACTTCAAGCATTTCGTCTCTCGGACAACCACCTGCGTAAAAAATCATGATGTCATATTGATTATTCCCTATCACAATAGGAATTGTTTGCTCCCAATTTTGTTGCACTTGTAGGGTAAAATCACGGATGTGCATATCATATGGGCTAATTATATCGCCTGGATTTACCATGCCGTGAGCAGCTGTAAGAATCACAAAACTACAGTTCAATTCTCGTGAGGCATTTCTTAAAGTACCTACCCATTTTGCGTCAGGGAAAAAATATTGAGCTTGATCCTCGTAGTTGCGCTGAGAACGCGGACTTGCATCAGCTGAACAAAGAATAATTCTTTGTCTCAAATAGGGGCCTATTTTCATTGGTCAATGCCGATTAGTAAAGTTTAATTTTGCACCTAGTCATCAGCACTATATTTGATATGTTTGATTTGATCGACACTTAAATTATCATTTATAGAATATATGTAGATATGGAAATTTTCTCCGCTTATATTTAGCTGACTATCGGCATCCTCTTCTAATTCATGAATGCTTTCGTATGAATAATTTAACGGATTGTATAACATACTTCTAACTACTACTAAAATGGCGTCTGCGTTGCGGTATCCTGTTACAGCCCATCCTTGCTTTCGCACGACTCGACGTGCTTCCATCGATGTAGAGACACTCGGAGCAATTACAGCAACATTGAGGCCTGTTTCCGCCTGCAATTGATTTGAAGACGCTACCAATAAAAATAGAATGAAGATTATTACAAGTCTTTTCATTCTTTAAAATATTAGTAATCTAATTTTAACTAGCGTTTTGGAACAAACTGACCATTTTGAGGATTAACATATCCGCCACCAACATCTGGATTATATTGTCCTGTCTCCGTATTAATTGCTCCTCCCGAAACACCTAAAAGAGGTTTTGTGCGTTTTCTTTTTAGTTCATTACTTGGCTTTGTTTCCTCAACTTGCGACTGTTGCTCGATTGACTTTCTATGTTGTGATGCTAATTCTCGCTCTAACTCTTTTTGTTGATTTTCATATGCCTTCTTCTTGTCTTCATATTCAGAGATACTTCTCTGCCTCCCTGAAATTTGTTGGTTATATTGCCACGTTTCCTCTTCTTGGCCAGTTGTATATTTTTCTAAATCATCATTGCTATAAACTGTCGGTTCTCCTGCAGATAAACTTATAACAAACATGGAAATAATTAATATTGTAAAAATGGTTATTTTGATTTTCATTCCTTTCATGCCTCCCCTTAAAATGACAAGTAGGAATTGTCTATATTTTCATATATCAAAGATTTTCTTTCTTGTCAATTTAAGATTATTGATCTTTAATAAAGTATATTTAAGATACTGTCAACTATGTTTTGTGAATTCCGTAGAAAGGTAAATTGGGACGCACCTTTCCGACCTTCATTGTTCTCCAGTTCATTTCCATCTTTAATGAAATAAACGCCAGTAGCCGGTAACAGGCATGTTCACCGGCAACAATTTCCATCGATTTGATCCTTCGCTTGAATTCTTTGTTTAACCGTTCAATAACATTCGTTGTCCGTAACGGTATCCATTTCTCCTGAGGAAAGAAGAAAAATGTCAGGCAGGAATCAATCGCTTGGCTGAGTGACTTTATAGCTGAGGGAATCTCCTTTTCCCATTTCTCCTTGAAGGCTTGATAAAACTCTGAACAGATATAGTGAGCAGATATAGGGTCTACCATAAGATTTATGCAGATGACTAAGCGTTCTAATTGATGTAATCTATATTTAGCGGGGGTGTGGCTTATGGGGCCAGTGGCCTGTTCATTCGGTCTCACTTGAGTCTGAAATGCCGCCCCCGTCATCTGCATCATCCTCAATAGGTCGACCGGGATGGTGCCGCAAGTGGCTCTGTAAGTAGACGAGACCAGAGGATGATCATCTTGTCTGAAAAAGGAGCTAACATGAAAAAGCACAATTCTCTCGAACTGCGTAAGAGCAATAGGGTCAGGTCTTGTTTCTTGCA
>JAKLQR010000157.1 GCA_022013235.1 Thermodesulfovibrionales bacterium
CGAAATGGAACGGGGCTCTGTATTTCTTCTCGACGGACGTACAAAGGAGCTGAAAATTGTTGCCGCCCACGGGCTCACCAGGGAACAGATCGACCGGGGCAAATACCGCATGGGAGAAGGGATTGTAGGAAGGGTCATCGAAAAAGGCGCGCCGCTGATTATCCCGAACCTGAGGAACGAACCATTGTTCCTGAACAAGACCGAGTCGAGAATCGATAAAAACGGGATTTCATTCCTCTGCGTCCCGATAAAATTCAAGGGAGATTCCATCGGTGTGCTCAGCGTGGACAGAATATTCAAAGATACCGGCATAACCATCGATGAGGACATCAGGGTGCTGGAAATCATTGCTTCCATCATTGCCCAGTATGTCATCCTCTGGAAACATTACCAGGAGTCTGAGCAGGAAAGAGAGAACCTGAAATTCGAACTGAAAGGCCGGTACAGCCTGCCGAATATCATAGGCATCTCCGACAGAATGAAGGAAGTCTTCGAAGCAATCCACCGTGTTGCCGATTCCAAAGCAACGGTAATCCTTTACGGCGAGAGCGGTACAGGGAAGGAATTGATTGCAAAGGCCATACACTACATGAGCCCCCGGGTCAAACTGCCGTTCATAAAATTCAACTGCGCATCCATCCCGGAAGGACTGCTCGAATCCGAGCTTTTCGGCCATGAGAAAGGCGCTTTTACCGGCGCCATCTCTGCACGGAAGGGCAGATTCGAACTTGCTCACGGCGGGACACTGCTGCTCGACGAAGTGGGAGACCTCCCGCTGAACCTTCAGCCAAAAATATTGCGTATTCTCCAGGAAAGGGAATTCGAGCGGGTTGGAGGAGAAAAGACGATGAAAGTAGATGTCCGGCTTATTGCGGCAACAAGCCGGAATCTCGAGGAACTCGTTTCAAAGGGGAAATTCAGGGAGGATTTATTTTACCGGCTCAATGTAGTGCCCATAGGTATGCCTTCCCTGAGGGAGCGGAGGGAAGATATCCCCCTTCTCGTAGAATTTTTCCTGAAACGTTTCAATAAAGAGAACAATAAAAACGTTTCGATAGCACCGGATGCCTTAAGGGTATTAGCGGATTACCACTGGCCCGGCAATGTCAGGGAACTCGAAAATACCATTGAGCGGCTTGTGGTAATGTCCGGCAGGAACAGTATCAATGCAGACGATCTCCCGATGAATATGAAAATGCCTTCCCATAACGATGTCCTGCAGAAAGAATCCCTGCAGGCAGGGATCCAGGATATCGAAAAATCAAGCATCCTCGATGCGCTTGAGAAAACCGGATGGATTCAGGCAAAAGCAGCGCGGCTCATCGGTCTTACCCCAAGGCAGATCGGATATAAAATGAAGAAGTACGGGCTCTCGGTCCCATCGGGAATACAGTAGCCCCTCCGTTATGCCACGTCTGTCCTCATTGCCGGGTCTTCGTGCACCTCAAAAAGATGGGCCTTCTTGTTTATTTGACTCATTGACAAAATTTTGATAGCTTCTATATGGTTAAGCATATACGAATGCGACAGGGTAGATCATGAGCAGAAAACTGAATATCCTCAACCTTGAGGATAATGAATACGATACAGCGCTCACTGAAAAAAAACTCAGGAAGCGATGGAAGAACTGCCAGGTAACCCGCGTAGATACCCGGAAAGCATTCATTGAAGAAATAAGGAAAAATCTCTATGATCTGGTCCTTGCCGATTATTCCCTCCCGTCATTTGACGGTCTCACCGCCCTGAAAATTACGAGGAAAAAGAATCCTGATATACCGTTCATCTTTGTGACCGGCGTTCTGGGTGAAGAAAAGGCGATCGAAACACTCAAAAAAGGGGTAACCGATTATGTGCTGAAAGACCGCCTGTCACGGCTGGTACCCGCAGTGCACCGGGCCCTCAGTGAATTCGATGAGAAGGCAAAGCGAAAGAAGGCAGAAGAATCAGAACACAGAAGAACCGACCAGATCCTCCTGAACCACGCCGCCCTTCTTGAATTATCGAAGACAAAAACAGATGACCTCGAAAAATATCTCAAACTCGTTACAATCATCAGCGCGCAAATTCTTGGTATCGAACGCGTCAGCATATGGTTTTCTGATAAAAAAAGCTCCGAGTTCCATTGTGCAGACCTTTACCTCTTAAGCAGCCACGTGCATGAAAAAGGACGCATATTGCAGGCTGATCGGTATCCCCGCTATCTGCAAGCCCTGGAGGAAAACCGCATGCTGGCTGCAGACGATGCCATGAACGATCCCCGCACGAACGAACTTTCCGAACATTACCTGAAGCCGATGGGAATCGTCTCGATGCTTGATGTGCCCATAAGAATACATGGAACGATCGCAGGCATTCTCTGCTATGAGCATACCTTACCAAGACAGTGGTCGTATGAAGAACACCAATTTGCCGCTTCTGTGGCAGACATTGTGTCCTTAGCCATAGAAGCGGGGGAGCGGAGAAAAGCGGAAAACGCATTAGAAGAGAAGGGGAAAGAACTGAAGAAAAGGGTCAGGGAACTCGAAAATTTTTATGAAATGGCTGTCGGAAGAGAGCTGAGAATGATAGAATTGAAGAAGGAGATCAAGGAACTGAAGGCCGAACTCCTAAAATACAGGAAGAATGATGGAGATGAATGAGATCAAAATACTCATAATTGAGGACTCGCGTGCCGATGCGGAACTCATCGAATACGAGATCCGGAAAGGCGGGGTATCATTCAGTGCAAAACGGGTTGACGAACGCGAAGATTTCCTCAGGGAACTCGAAGAGTTTAAACCGGACTTGATCCTCGCAGACTATACACTCCCTTCCTTTAACGGCATGGAAGCATTGTCGCTTCTTATGGAGAAGAGTCCCGATCTGCCGTTTATCTTCGTATCCGGAACTATCGGTGAGGAAAAGGCAATTGAGGGGATGAAGCAGGGGGCAACCGATTATGTCCTGAAAAGCAGCCTTTCGCGGCTTGTTCCTTCAATAAAACGGGCTTTAAAAGAACGCCAGGAGCGTGCCGATCGCAAGCGGGCAGAAGAAAACCTCAGGAAAAGTGAGGAACATTATCGCATTCTCGCAGAGGAGGCACAGAAAAGCCGCGATGCATTTCTCAATATGCTCGATGATGTCAGTGATTCTTATAAAGAACTGGAAAAACTCTTTATCGGACTGGTGAGAGCAATGGTGAATGCTCTCGACGCAAAAAGCCGGTGGACAAGAGGTCACTCGGAACGGGTGGCATATTTTGCGACCAAAATTGCGGAAGGGGCCAGAATGAATCAGGATCAGGTGAAAAGGATCCATCTTGCCTCCCTGCTCCATGACATAGGGAAAATAGGCACCTATGACGTTCTTCTCGATAAACCTGAAAGACTTACCACAGAGGAATTCGAAGTGGTCAAAAAGCATCCGGCACAGGGGTATGATATCCTCAAGGGCATAAAACAGCTGCGGGATATTATTCCTTTCATCAGGCACCACCACGAGAGGATAGACGGACGGGGATACCCGGACGGACTGAAAGGCGACGAAATTCCTCTCGGCGCACGGATTCTCCACATAGCCGATTCATTCGACTCCATGACTGCAGACAGACCCTACAGGCCAGCGCCTGGCAGGGAATATGCAATATCCGAACTCAAACGCTGTGCAGGCACCCAATTCGATGCGGAGATTTCCGAGCTGTTTCTGAGAATTCTGGAGAAATCGGACATTTAATTTTCAGGTATTGGAGCGCAAGCGCCGGGGAACCCGGCAAGATTCTTCAGGGCTTGAGAAAAACACTGAAATGATAATTTCGTTTCCCATGGTTCATGGTTCCCCCTTTCCCTGGCTGCCTGACCCTTGAACTGAATGGAGGTTTGTATGGCAAAGCGTATACTGATCGTCGAAGACAATGAGAACAACATGTATCTCATCTCGTTCATTCTCAAAAAAGGAGGGTATGAAATAATCCAGGCCTGGAACGGTGAGGAAGGGGTAGAGCTTGCAAAAAAGGAACGCCCTGATCTCATAGTCATGGATATCATGCTTCCTGGAATAGACGGGTATGAAGCAACGAAACGAATACGGGAAACAGACGACGCGAAAGAGATCCCGGTTGTTGCCCTCACCTCCTATGCCATGGTCGGAGACAGAGAGAAAGCATTCGCCGCCGGGTGTGCAGGATACATCGAAAAGCCTCTCGACCCCGAAAAAATCCTTGAGGAGATAGAGAAATACCTCAAATAAACCTCCCTTTGACAGAGCGCGGTCAGGGAGATTATATGGATATGATATTTGCATACTTACGGATTTCAGGATAAATTATTCGTATGAAAACAATTCTTATTGCAGACGATAATCAGGACAATCTTTATCTTCTCCAGTCTATGCTTGCATCAAGCGGGCACACTGTTATTATGGCAACAAACGGCGCCGAGGCTCTCGAAAAAGCGAGAAAATCACTGCCTGACCTTATTATTTCAGACATATTGATGCCGGTGATGGACGGATTCAGCCTCTGCAACGCATGGGAAAAGGATCCCATCCTGCAGGACATTCCTTTTGTCTTTTACACAGGGACCTACACCGACCCTAAAGATGAACAGTTCGCACTCAGCCTCGGTGCGGACAGGTTTATTGTAAAGCCCAAGGAACCCGAGGTATTTCTGAAAATAATCGCTGATCTTCTTGCCGGACCCCGGAGGGAAAAAGGGGAAAAGAGACACAGGCTCAAAATGCCCGAGAAGGTATTAATGAGAGAGTACAGTGAATCCCTGTTCCGCAAACTTGAGAATAAAATGTTGGAGCTTGAAGCGGCGAACAGGCTTTTAAAGGAAAAGGAACTGGCCCTTGGGAATTCTATACGGAACTGGCAGATCACTTTTGATGCCATGAACGACGCGATTTCGCTGATAGGTCTGGACGGGAAAATTCTGCGCTGCAATACTGCAATGGCAAAACTGGTCGGCAGGCAGATAAAAGACGTTATCGGGCAGAATTGTTACACTCTTATGCACGGCGCCAGCAAACCGATCCCGGAATGCCCGATCGTACGGATAAAATCATCAAAGCAGCGGGAATTTCTCGAACTCTTCAAGAATGACCGGTGGCTCCATGTTACTGTTGACCCCTTGTTGGATGATGAAAGCAGCCTGATTGGCGGAATCCATATCATAAGAGACATAACCGAGCGAAAAAGAGTGGAAGAAGAATTGAGGAGGCACCGTGAGCACCTCGAAGAACTTGTGGGAGAACGAACCGCCGAACTTGAGGACATGAACAAAGAACTCGAGTCTTTCTCCTATTCCGTCTCCCATGACCTGAGGGCGCCACTGCGCCACCTTACAGGGTTTGCCGGCCTGCTCACCGAAAAACTTTCAGAGAATCTGGACGATGAAGGGAAACGCTATCTTCAGGTGATTTCGGATTCGGCGATGAAGATGAGCCGTTTGATAGACGATATCCTGCTTTTTTCCCGGATGGGCCGTGCCGAAATGAGAAAAATCAGTATCGATATGAATGCCCTCGTGAAGGAGGCCTTACAGGAGCTGGAAACAGAGGTCCAGGGACGGGACATCCGCTGGGCTATCGGGGAACTACCGAGGGTGGAAGGCGACCCCACAATGCTCCGGCTCGTAATGATCAACCTTATCGCAAACGCACTGAAATTCACCCGAAAAAAGAAACAGGGAATCATCGAGATCAATGCTGCCGCTAAAAAAAAGGAGGTCGTTTTGACGGTAAAAGACAATGGCGTCGGTTTCGATATGAAATATGGGGACAAGCTGTTCAGTATTTTTCAGCGTCTTCACCGCGAAGAGGACTTTGAGGGGACGGGCATAGGCCTTGCTCATGTGAAAAGGCTTGTCCACCGCCACGGCGGACGGGTATGGGCAGACGGGAAAGTCAATGAAGGCGCATCGTTCTCCTTCTCTCTGCCGAAGAGTTAACCTTTTATTTTTCACAATTGATGTGAATCCTGATTACCCCTTCACATATTCTGCAAACGCTTTGATTAACCTTTTCGTCATTTCCCCGGGCCTGCCCTTCCCGATCACCCGTCCATCGATCCCGGTCACCGGAACGATCTCCGCGCCGGTTCCTGTCATAAAGCATTCGTCTGCAGTGTAGAGGTCATAGCGCGTGAGCGCGGTCTCCTCCGGTACAATCTCAAGCGACGCTGCAATGTCAATGATGACATTTCTCGTAATCCCTTCAAGAGCTCCATAACAGGGCGCAGGGGTGAAAAGTCTCCGTGACTTCGCAATGAATATATTGTCGGCTGTACACTCCGAGATGAACCCTTCCCTGTTCATCATTACCGCTTCCAGGCAGCCGGCCTGACGCGCTTCGAGTTTGGCCATAATGTTATTCATATAGTTCAGGGATTTGATGCGCGGGTCAAGGCAGTCCGATGACATCCTCCTCGAGGAAGAGGTGATGATCCGTATCCCTTTTTCATAGTATTTCCGGGGGTACAACTGAATATCATCCACAATGATGATTACCGTCGCCTTACGGCATGAACAAGGATCGATCCCGAGAGCGCCCTGCCCTCTGGTGACAACCAGACGCACATAGCCATCCTTTTGTTTGTTGATCCTGACCGTATCTTCGACTGCTTTCCGCATGGCAGCCCGTGTCATGGGGATTTTGAGGAGAATCGCCTGTGCACTCTCGTAGAGCCTGCTGACATGTTCTTTCAGTTTAAAAATTCTGCCCTGATATATCCTTATCCCCTCGAATACCCCGTCTCCATAGAGCAGTCCGTGGTCAAACACGGATATCCGGGCGCCTGTCTTGCCATAATATTCACCGTCAATGTAGACCTTCATGCGACCTCCTCGTCAGAAAAAACATCACGCATTTTTTCGTATCTGCTGCCGAATCTGGCCTTCAGCAGATTGTCATGCCGCCTGATGATTTTCATAATATAAATATCATGCTTAATATAGTCCTCGGCCATGGTAATGAACCCTCTGTTCCGGCTCCAGGCGCCGTTGACTTTCCTGTATTTGAATATTGTCCCCATGAGTACTTCTTTTGAATCAGTCACCGCAACGAGCCCTCTCCCTCCTTTCTCCTGATAGAGAGTATCCTCGATGGGGTGCTGATAGAGCTGCCCGGATTTAAACCGTGTCTGCCCGAAATGCACAATAGCGACCCTGACATTTCTCGACACGGCATCATTCACAATGGACTCGATCTGTTCAAGCTCTTCCTTCCAGATTGACAGCAGCACAACCTGCGCCGCACTTTGAATCATCTGAATGACCTTGTTCATCAGATAATCGTAATCGGCTATATTCCAGACCGAGGAAAAGTCCATTGTATCATCCAGGGCAGTGAGTTCATTTTTCAGGGTCTTTACGACAGATTCTGTTCTGCTCCTGTGCCGTTCGAGAAAGATTTCAGGTTCAACCGGGATATATTTCTTTGTATTTTCGCCCTCAAAGAGGGCAATCATCCCTTTTTCTGAAAGCCTCTTGAGCACTTCGTATACCTTCGATGTCGGTATCCCTGAGTGCTTGCTGATTTCATATGCAGTGGCCGGGCTGTTCCTGAGCAGGGAAATATACGCCCTTCCCTCGTATTCCGAGAGTCCGAGTTCTGCAAGATGAGAAAGCGTCTTATCCATAGTAACTACCTTGGTAGTGAATACTATACGAATTTATCGTATCTGTCAAGTACCGTGGGGCAACGATCTATGCGCTTCTTTGTTTTTGACTGTAATTCCGGGTTATGTCCCGGCTCCATTGTGGCGTCTTATACTTGTCATTGTGGGGAACGAAGTCCTGATCCCGAAAGCATGGAGGATCAGGACGAGAATTAGCGAAAATACTCTGTCCGCCGTATTTATCAGGGAATTCATGAATACTATGAGTTATAGTTATTGCCGAATAACCACAACAGGGGAATTTCTTGCCGGGACATCCCCCTTAACTTTTCCCCGATAATCTGTTATTGTAAATCAGCAAAAACGGTCATACAGCAGGAGAATCCTTGGCAGGCAAAACGTCTTTCTTCGCGAATATCAGGCAGATATTCCTGTCTTTCATCGAAAAATATCATCCTTTTAATATCAAATATTTCAAGGTCCTCGTAGGGATCATCATGACTTTGCTTATGGGCGCTGTCCTTATCCTCGGATGGCTCTCTTCACAAAAGGTAAAGGAAATTGTTACGGATGATTTTAATCAACAGCAGCTGGTGCTCGCACGTCATGCAGCCACCCAGATCGAAAACAGTCTCGAATCCCTGAAAAGAGAACTCCAGCTCCTGAGTGTCTCACCCTCCCTTCAGTATATAGAAAAAACATGGCTGATCAACAGGATGGATATTGCATTCTCGAGCATCAAACATGAAGGCACGCTCGAAATGCGCCTGATCGAACCGAAAAACGAGAGGGTCTACCACGTAACCGGCCAGCAGGAATGCTCTTTAGAAACAATGGGACCGGATGATGCGTCATATATATCATGGGCTCAAAAAGAAGAAAATATCGGCCAGATCATGTTTACCAGCATTTCAACTATACAGTTCAACGGTAAACCCACGCGACCGATTATGAGGATGGTAATCCCCGTATGGCAGATATCCGTCGACGAATCACACCCCGTTGCAACCAATAAATTTTCAGGGGTCATGGTCTTTGTGCTCGACGTAAGCAGGCTGATCGGGAATATTACAAAAGAGATCCGCTCGGGAAAAACGGGATATTCATGGGTTATTAATGAGAATGCAACTTTCCTCTACCATCAGGATGAATCATTCATCGGGAAAAACGCGTTCGAGGTGAGGAAAGGGAAAAAGCCCACCATTTCATTTGAGAGGATCAATGAGATCCAGCAAGACAAAATGCTGAAAGGGGAAGAGGGGACAAGCTGGTATATTTCGGGTTGGCACAGAGGTGTAGAGGGAGAGATAAAAAAGCTGATTGCGTACACCCCGATTACCTTCAATGAGAAAGAGAAGAGCCGGATATGGTCCGTAGCGGTCGTAGCGCCTGTCAGTGAGATTGAGGGCCCGATCCACGAAATACAGCAGCGGCAGATTCTCCTTCAGGCTCTCATCATCTTCCTCATCCTCTTCGGCGGAATGTTCATAAACTTCATGATCTTAAGCTGGTCAAATACGCTTGAACAGGAGGTCACAAAAAAGACTGTCGAATTAAAAAAATCGGAGCAGCAATATAAATCTCTCGTAGAAAATGCTGAAGATATTATTTTTACGGTGGACTATCATGGGAATATTCTTTCAATAAACAGATATGGCGCCTATTTTTTTACCTTGCGGGAAGAAAGTATTGTCGGACGCAATTTACTGGAGCTCATTTCATGGCCGAGCAGCGAAGTGCTTCTGACGATGATCAAGAAGGTATTCGAAAGAAAAGAAAGTAAACAGATAAACCACTTGGTCCTGATAGAAGACCGAGAGTACTGGCTGAATACGCATTTCAGAAGGCTCTGGGATGAACAAGGAAATATCTATGCTGTCCTTGGCATATCGAGGGACATTACTGAAAGAAAAGAAATGGAGGAACACAGTTATTATACGGAAAAACTGGCGGCCATGGGGACGCTTGCTGCCGGTGTGGCGCATGAAATCAATAATCCACTTGCGGTTATTCTCGGTTTTACCGATATACTTTTGGAGAAGGTTCAACCAGATTCTGATGAATATGATATATTGAAAACGATAGAAAAACAGGGTCTCAATGCCAAAAGGGTTGTTGAAAACCTGTTAAGTTTTGCGCGTCATAAAGAGCAAAATCAAGAGCCCATTAATATAAATGAGGTGATAGAATCGGTATTAAACGTTATGGGGAATACCCTGGTGGTGAACAAGATTTCAGTGAAGAGACAGTATGAAGAGAACCTTCCGGCGATAATTGGGGATACCGGAGAATTGCAGCAGGTCTTTTTCAACATAATCAATAATGCCATTTATGCGATGCAAGGCGGAGGTATTTTAACTATTACCACAAAATCATTGAACGAAAAGGTTGAGATAAAGATAGCTGATACCGGGTGTGGCATTAAAAAAGAACATAGAAAAAGGATATTTGATCCGCTTTTCACAACAAAGGAGGTGGGGAAAGGCACAGGACTTGGTCTTTCGGTTTCGTATGGTATCGTAAAAAAACACGGCGGGTCCATTACCTTTGACACAAAAACAAAAGAAGAATCAGAGGAACCAGGGACTACATTCATTATAGACTTCCCAGTTGCGAAAAATGACTCATTGAGCGAGTGAACCTTATCCTGGAGCGTAGTTTCTTATGAACGAAAGAATAAAACGGAGGAGTGCAGGATGGCAGAGAAAATATTAATAGTAGATGATGAATTAGATATGCTTAAACTTCTAAGCATGATCATCAAAGAAAAGACGCCTTATGAGGTCACCACTACCAATAATCCTCTGGAAGCGGTTGAACTGGCAAAACAAGGAGGGATTGACCTGGTAATTACAGACCTGAAAATGCCCGGGCTTGACGGAATCGAAGTCCTTGAGGCCGTCAAAAAAGATGACCCGGACCGCCCGGTCATTTTTATTACCGCCTATGCAACGGTCGAATCTGCTTCAGAAGCTATTCAGAAAGGCGGGTTTGACTTCATTACCAAGCCATTCAGGAAAGAACAGATACTCTTCACCGTTGACCGGGCAATGAAATGGATCGCCATGCAGAAAGAAAACAAGTTACTTAAGGAGCAGCTAAAGAAAAGTGAGCAGTGAAGAATAAGAGCGTAAAAGTATAACAGCCTGAGAGAAAAGACAGAATCTTTTCTCTCTATCCTTCACGTTTCAATGTTCACTTTTTACGCTTGACGGTTTTCTTATGTGTTCATTTACAAACTGATCGATATACATATCTGTTACCGCATCGTTGTACAGAACCGCATCGAGTTGTTTTGTGTAGGCAGTGAGCTTACCCAGTATACCTAATGTCTCTTCGATAGTTGACTGCTTATATTTTGCAAGAACCGCATTGACCACATCCCCTTCAACACAAATCGTAAATCCCAGCTTCCTGAGGATTTCTTGTATAAGTCTCACCCGTCGCAATCTCCTTTCAAGCGATGATCCCCCGCCTTTAAAAAAGAACTTTATATAATTGTCATTCATGGTCTCAGCAGCATAGGCCTCTATCGTTGAAAAATGATAGCCGAGCCGTATACTGAAATTCATGTAATTCCTGGCAACAATCGAAAAACTCTTTTCTTCTGTATGAAATGGCTCTTTTACCGGGGAGGAAGAGAATTGAGGACGTATGCCTGAAAAGCCTCTCTCTTCCGGGGGTCTTGGCTTAGGCCATGTCATACTGCTCATTCCCTTGAATATTGCAGAAAATGGGATTGAAAGGATATCGGCGGGTGACGGTTTCTTGACTTGCGGTGAAATGCCGCCGTCAATATCGAATAAGCGTATCGAGACAGGGATTCCTGCCACAAGCTTGACTGCCCCCCTTAATCCTTTCATGTCATGCCCTTCCCCGATGGATGACATTTTTTGTATTGCTTTCTCTCGGGCAAAACGGGTTATATCATGGAAAGTCTCACAATACTCTGGCTTGAAATGAGGGCCCTCAGGGTCTACGAGATTAAGAGGAACGATCTTCTTGAGTATCCTTTTCAGCCTTTTAAACAAAGCTATTTCCTCCAGAGGTTCTTTCTTCCCTGCGGTAAACTCAATGAGTTCGGTCACTCTGCCTTCGTATACATTGCAGTGAATGGCATCAACCGTTATCTCACGACCGTGTCTGATAACATTCGTAGCCACCTCAGAATTCAGAATCGCAGGGACTCGATATTCCCTCGCGAGAGATGCCATATGGCCCATTGCGCTTCCTGCATCTGTGATGATAGCTGATGCCTTGTGCATAACGGTGACATATTTCGGATCGGTGCGCCTCGCAATAAGGACAGCACCTTCCGGGAAATGCTTCAGATGTTCCTCATCCTTCAGGAGGAAAGCTCTTCCAACCCCGATCCCTTTACAGGCGATCACCCCTTTTTCCAAAAGGATGGGATACCCCTCGATTCGTCTCGGGACATACAGACCGGCTTTCTGCCGGATATCCCATATCCTTAGCGGACGGGTCTGTAATATGTATAAGTGGTCATCTCTGTCAAGCGCCCATTCTATGTCCTGTGGACAGCCATAATATTTCTCTATCTCGAGTGCATATGTTGCCAGCGTTTTCATCTGTCCATCCGTGAGGCACTGTTTCCCCTGTAACGCATCCGGAACCCTGACTTCCTGAAGGACGCCATCCTTGCCAATGGCGAGCATTGTTGCCTGGTGTGATATTCTCCTGCTCATTATCAAACCTTCAGGATGTCTTGATACGCTATATGCATCAGAGGAGACAGTTTCATTCTCCATAAATTTGCCGAAGCCATACAGCGCGTTTATGAGGATATGATCAGAGGCGCGATCATTCGGATCTTTGGTATACACTACACCACCCGCTTTTGCATCCACCATGCTGAGGACTCCGACCGCCATTGCCATCTCTTCTTCTGAAAAGCCGTTTGTCTTGTAATAAAATATTGCCCGTGGAGTGAAGAGACTGGCAACAACCTCTTTATATTTCTCCATAATCCGGTCCCCCGGGACATTGAGGAAGGTAGCATACTGCCCGGCAAAGCTAAAATGGCCGTCTTCATGAATCGCGCTGCTTCTTACAGAGACCGTTGTCTCTTTACCGGTCTTCCTGCAGAGATCTGAGTACGCACCTCTTATTGCATTTGCTACATCATCAGGAATTGCCGACCTTATAATCATGTCCTGTATTTCCCGGCTGACCTCATAAAGCTCTTCAAGATTTTCCAGTCTCAATGCAGAAATTATCCTGTTTGTGTTTTGAAGAAACCTGTTATGTTCCATGAATCTTTTGAATGCATATGTGCTGACCGCAAACCCCTCCGGGGTGGGAAGATTCAGTATCGTTTTTACCGCTCCCAAATGTGCTATCTTACCGCCGGCTATATTCCCCATATCACGGGGAATATCCTCCAGCGGAATGGTCAGGTCACTTATCGGCACCTCGAACTTCCACAAAAGCATATTTTCAATATCTCTGTTAAGGACGTCAAATTTCCTGCAAAGCGCTGTATAGGTATCTTCAGAAGAGAGCGCATTCAGATTCTCGATGATATGCAAAACCCCGGAAGCAATCTTTCTGACGCTCGCATGAATATACTCTGCATCGAACAGGTAATCGCCCGATACTTTTTCTTCCATATCCGCCATAATCTTCAGAACAATATTATTCTTCGCAAGAAGTTGCTGAAATGCATGATACTTCTTTTTGATAATTTCATGAAGGGTATCTGGAAGGTATTCG
>JAKLQR010000158.1 GCA_022013235.1 Thermodesulfovibrionales bacterium
AGAGGTGGACCCCTGAAATCGGACAGTCGTATAAGGTGTAAAATACGACAAGCGTAAGGAGGTCACACCGGGATGAGCAAGACGAAAAGGAACAGGTATTCGGCGGAATTCAAGGCAAAAGTAGCACGCGAGGCGTTGAAGGAAGAATCAACGATTGCAGAGATCGCAGCGCGGTTCAATATCCACCCCAATCAGGTAAGCGAATGGAAGAAACAGGCACTGAAAGGGCTTAGTGACGTATTTGCAGGGAAGCCAGGTCGGGATGATGTAGCTCACGAGGTACAGGTCAAGGAGTTGCACGCTAAGATCGGGCAATTGACGGTGGAACGGGATTTTTTAGCGAAAGCCTTCGGTCGATGAGCCGCGAGCGGAGGAAAGAGATGGTGGAACCGGGGGATCCGGGGCTCAGTATTACAAAACAGTGCGAATTACTTCAGCTTAGCCGCTCCTCGTGGTATTACGAGGCGATTGGTGAGAGCGAGTTGAATCTGAAGCTCATGAGACAAATAGACGAGCAGTTTCTGGAGTCGCCGTATTACGGAGCCCGGCAGATGGCTCGATATCTGCGGCGTCAAGGGTACTGGGTCAACCGGAAACGGGTGCGTCGGCTGATGCAGAAGATGGGACTCATGGCGATATATCAGAAACCCAATACAAGCAAACCGCACCCTGAGCATGAGGTGTTTCCTTATTTGCTCAGAGGAATAGACATAGAGGCGCCGAATCAGGTCTGGTGTTCCGACGTGACGTACATACCGATGAAAAAGGGCTTTCTTTACTTGGTGGCGGTAATGGACTGGTACAGTCGGAAGGTTCTCAGTTGGAGGCTCAGCAATACCCTCGATGCTGATTTCTGCGTTGAAGCCCTCAAGGAGGCTTTGGCCAAATACGGCAACCCTGTTATCTTTAACACAGATCAGGGAAGTCAGTTTACGAGCTTTTCTTTTACCCAGGTGCTCAAGGATGCCGAGGTAAAGATTTCTATGGACAGCAAGGGTCGGTGGATGGACAACGTTATGATCGAACGCCTATGGCGGTCGCTGAAATACGAGTGTATTTATTTACATGCTTTTGAGTCAGGTGGCGAGGCACGGAAGGGCATCGACAAATGGATTAGGCGTTATAATAAAGAGCGTCCACATTCTTCTCTTGACGACAGAACGCCATATGAAACATACTGGAACCTGCCAAAAGCAGGATATCCGATAACATTGGCGGCATGATTGATGGTGGTTTCTACCTTAAGTCAGCCCCAAAACTGTCCAACCAATGGGGTCCACTTCTTGAACACCCATATCTGTGCCTTGTTCTTGACCGCCTCTGTTTCAGTCCACGTAGTGCAGATATCGGTCACACCCAAGGTCTGAGCAAAATCCCCGTGGCTGTCTCCTCCGTCATGGCCAACAAGATCGATCTCGACAAAGCCAAGCTTGTGTTCATTCCAGGCAGATGCAGTCCATGATGTACCAGATCTTCTTCAGCGCTTCTTCAACAGCACCATCATAGACCTTGGGTTTCTTCCTCCTTTCTGTCCTTCTGATATCGCCTTGTATGACATAGCTCTTGTTTATCCTCACACCTTCCTGCCGTGGCTCCTCAATACGTATGAGGCATACCTCCGGCCGTATCCTGTCAATTTGGTGAATTTGTCCAGTATGATGCCCTTTTCTCTCTTCCGGGCTTTCTGATACCGGACAGCCACTACTGTCGTTGCCTTTTTCCTCTCTGTCATCGTTAACCTCATCTCTGCCTCCCATAGCGCTCCCTATAGAAGACATCTTCTAAGATTTTTCATATCAATTTCTTATTTGAGGCAACGATTCAGTTTCGTATCGTTTTTTCGTGAGGCTGGACGAAAAAGAGAAAGTTGCTTAGGATATGGATAGAGTCGCTCCTTGTTCAACGAAAGGACGGGACATCATCCCTACTTACACAATATCCCCTCGCCCAGACCAGATATGTTACGTGCTTTTTTTGAAAGAAAATATTATAATAGTATAATGAGATATTTTGTTATCAATAATATTTTATTTGGTCTGTGCTGCATCATAATGGTAACCATTACTAGCGTTTATGCGCAGCCACACATACACAGAGAAAATATTACTGATACTGTATCTACCGAGGTAAAACAGCAAATCGAAGTCTTATTCAGTGACAAAGCTTCTGAACGTGTCGCTGCTGTAACAGCATTGGGTAAAATCAAAGCAGTAGTAGCCATCCCTTTCCTTATTGAACTTTTTGATGATACAGATCCCGTGATTCTGCGATCCCAAGAGGGCACAGCAGGGATAACCTCCCCCGGAAAAATTGCGGTAGGCGCGCTGGCTGCAATCGGTTCTCCCGCGGTTACCCCTCTCATTGCCGCCCTACAGGATAACCGCAGCAATGTCCGGATGAATTCAGCAGCGGCACTCGGTAAAATAAAAAACTCCCGTGCGGTGGAACCATTAATCAATACTATCAAGGACGAAGATATTGAGGTGCGGAAAAACGCTGCTGCTGCGCTCGGAGAAATTGGTGATAGCCGCGCACTCGAACCTTTAAGCGTCTGTCTCCGTAACTCAAAATACAACCAACGCCAACTATGGAGTCGAGCAGTAAAGGATATTATCAATTGGATGATCTCCGGCCGTGATCGCGAACCACTTATCCGTGCGCTCTCAAGTGAAGAACCACTCGTAAGACAGATGGCAGCAGAAGCATTGAGAGAATTGAAGGATACGAAAGCTGTTGAACCTCTCATAAAAACACTTCGTGAAGATGACGATCCTAGGGTGAGAAGAGTTGCAGTGGAAGCCCTCGGAGAAATCCAGAATGCGCGTGCAATTGTTCCGCTTGTCGCGCTTCTGAAAGACAAGGATAAAGAAGTCAGAGAAAGCGTGGTCACCGCTCTCCAAAGTATGAACATGCCGGATATTGAGGCACTCCTTCCCTTTTTGAAAGACAGTGATGACGAAGTCCGTATCGCAACCATACGAATACTGTGCAGAATAGAAAATGACCGGATAGCAGTATATCTGATTGAAGCACTAAACGATAAATCATGGATTATCAGATCCGAAGCTGCAAAATCTCTTGGCGTTCTCCGCATCCCCGAAACATTACCATCATTGATTCAAGCGTTAAACGATAAGAATATGAGCGTACGCTTAGCCGTAGAGGCATCCCTAATATCGATAGGCTCGCCTGTATTGCAACCTCTGATTTATGCATTAAAAGAACCAGATGTGCACATTCAATCGTCTGCAGCAAAAATTCTTGGTGAATTAGGGGATTCGGAATCAGTTGTGCCCCTCATTGAGGCACTCAATGTAAATTCATGGGTAGTGAGATCTGAAGCTGCGATTGCACTCGGAAAAATAAAGGATAAACGAGCATTGGCACCTCTCTACGATACAACGAATGACAAAGACTCCTATGTTCGGGAAGTAGCTGCAGGTGCGATTAAGCTAATAAAGAGCGATTAAACATGGGAAATGAATAACCTTCGCCCATATTTCCGAAATTTAGATTAAAGATAAATATTGGATTTTAACTCTTTCGTAAGGAACCACAAAAATGTCACAAACTAAGATTGGGGATACGGTAAGTATCCATTTTACATGTAAACTAGAAGATGGCACTATTTTCGATACTTCTATTGGAAAAGAACCATTGAGATTTACAATAGGCCAAGGGCAGATCATGGAGTGTCTTGAACAGGCCGTAATAGGAATGACCCAGGGAGAAATAAAAACTACAATAATCGGACATGAAAGGGCATTCGGTCCTCATCTCAAAGATAAAGTCCATGTTATTAGCAGAGAAATATTCCCATCAAATTTACAGCCGATGGTCGGATTGAAATTCGAAATAACCCAAAATGACGGCACAACTAATACCGTATATATAACTGACGTCTCCGAATCAGACGTTACCTTGGATACCAATTATCTCTTAGCTGGGAAGGACCTTTTCTTTGATATTGAACTTATTGAAATCGTACCTCATCAAATAGATCATTCGAATGAATTTTACAAAAAAGGGGTAGAATTACATAACAGCGCGAAGATAGACGAGGCTATATCTTATTACCAGAAGGCAATTGATCAGAATCCTAATTTCGCTAGCGCATATTACAACCTCGGAGTAGCTTTTCAGGAAAAAGATTTACTCGATAGAGCAATCTTATATTATGAGATAGCCATAGGAAAAAATCAGAAATTCATTGATGCCCACTATAACCTTGGGGTCGCTTTCAAGGAAAAGGGCCAATTCGATGAAGCTTTAATATGCTTTCAAAGAGTCTTACAGCTTGAACCGAATCACATAGGCGCTCACTATAACATTGGGAATGTCCTTGTTGCCAAAGGACATTTCAAAGAAGCAATGCAGTTTTACAAAAAATCAATCGAGATCGACCCTGAGAATGCCGATGCACATTGGAATATCGCATTGCTCAACTTGATGTCTGCTAACTTCGAAGAAGGATGGAAGGGATACGAGTGGCGCTGGAAATTAAAGGGTGTCAGGACAGAACATAATCTTCCGCAGCCCTTATGGGACGGAAAAGACCTGAACGGACAGACCATATTACTCTATACAGAACAGGGCTTTGGAGACACCCTCCAGTTTATCCGGTATGTTCCCATGGTTAAACAACTCGGAGGAAGGGTAATAGTCAAGTGCCAGAAAGAATTAGCCTCATTGCTTAAGAATATCGAAGAAATTGAACGCGTAATTACTAATGGGGAGGGGTTCTCTGAATGGAACGTACAATACCCCCTTTTAAGTCTCCCTCTTCTCTTCAATACTACTCTTCAGAATATACCTTCAGTAGTACCTTATATCTCTGCCGATCCTAAGTTGATAAAAAAATGGGGGGATAAGATTACGTCGAATGAGTCACGAATGAAAATAGGGCTCGTATGGTCCGGAGATCCCAGATTGAAAAATGACCGCAGCCGCTCGTTTACCCTAGGATTACTTTCATCATTAGCATACTTCAACGATATAACATATTACAGCTTACAAAAGGGAGAGGCATCTGAGCAGTCAAAAACCGCATCGAAAGATATGCAAATAGTCGATTATACGGAAGAAATTAATGACTTTGCCGATACGGCTGCATTCATCCAGAATCTTGATTTGGTAATCTCTGCAGATACAGCTGTAGCCCACTTGGCGGGTGCCCTTGGGAAACAGGTCTGGACACTCTTGCCCTCTGTTCCTGACTGGCGCTGGATGTTGAACAGAGAGGATAGTCCCTGGTATCCTACGATGAGACTTTTCCGTCAGCCAGCACCAGGGGATTGGGAGTCCGTAATACAACTTGTTATAAAGGCCCTTGATGAATTTCTTCTGAAGTGATCCCTAAGTTTGAGTGAAAGGTAATATTCTGACGGGGAGACCATCCGACAGGCCAATACCGAAAATAAAACTGCCATGATCATCAGAGAAAATTTCTTTCTCGCCATAAAGTATCACCAGACAGGAGATATAGGGACAGCAGCTCATATCTGCACCGAAATTTTAAACGTTCAACCCCACTTTGTTCCTGCATTACACCTTCTTGGGGTAATATTCTATCAACAAGGGGACTATGATTCAGCAATAGAGCATATCCGGCAAGCGCTCTGTCTTAACCAAAATAACCCTGACGCACATAACCATCTCGGAAGCGCCCTGAAGGCAAAAGGGGAGTTCGAAGAAGCCATAAGATGCTATCATAAAGCAATTGAACTGAATCCAAATCTAACCGAAGCGTTCTTTAATCTTGGCAATGCATTAGTTGCCCGGGGACAAGTAAACAAGTCCATACAATATTATCAAAAGGCAATTGCACTTCAGCCAACCTTCTTTGCAGCATATTATAATTTAGGCAACTCTTTTCGGGATCAAGGAAAACTAGATGAGGCGATAGTCGCCTATCAGAAGTCATTAGAACTCCATCCGGAAGATACGAACGTTTACAACGCCTTGGGAACAATCTTTCAAGAACAAGGACAGCTTGATCAGGCTATCATACTTCTTAAGAAAGCGGTCGAACTAAATCCACACTTTGCCTGGGCTTACAGTAACCTAGGGAAAATCCTTCAAGACAATGGGTCCTCCGATCAAGCACTCTCTTATTACAAAATGGCATTACAGCAACATTCAGATCCTGTTGCCTTATGTAATATCTATAACAATATTGGGGTTATTTATCAGGAGAAGGGGGAATTCAACAAAGCAATAAGTTCCTATCAAAAAGCACTTGCTCTTGACCCATCTTCTTCAGGAATCTACAAAAATCTTGGCACAATTTTCCATGACATTGGTTGCTTCGAAGAGGCTATATCCTACTATCGCCAAGCTCTCGAACTTAACCCGGGGGATACCGAACTCTACTGCAATATGGGAAGCGTACTGCAGGATAAAGAGCAGTTCGATGAAGCCTTAATATTCTATAAAAGGGCTTTGGAGATAAATCCGGGCTTAGCCGAAGCACACTGGAACACATCGCTTATGCTTTTGTCTCAGGGAAATTTTAGAGAAGGCTGGGAAAAATACGAATGGAGGCTCTTGAAAAAAGGCGCACACTCCTCCATCTTTTTACTACCCACTTGGAAAGGCGGCTCACTGAAAGGGATTCGCCTGTTAGTTACCGCAGAGCAAGGCGTTGGGGATGAGATTATGTTCGCATCATGTCTTTCTGATATACTCGAAAAGGCTAAATCATGTGTGATTGAGTGCGATAGAAGACTTCTTCCTCTCTTCTCCCGCTCTTTCCCAAAAGGACGCTTTTTCGAGCGCATCACAAAAGAGGGGGTTCCTCCTGACATTTCCGCGGACTTTCAAATAAGGATAGGAAGTTTACCGAAACTCATACGGCAAGCTTTGATCGATTTTCCAAAAAGGCGGTCATATCTTGTGCCGGACGAACAAAAGGTCGCTTTGTGGAGTCTGCGTTATCGGGAACTCGGAGAAGGTCTTAAAATTGGCATATCCTGGCGGGGAGGCAGTAAACCTTCTGTGAGACTTGCACGCTCGACTTCGCTCCACCAATGGTCGAAGCTATTTTGCATGTCAGGTGTTAATTTCATTAATCTGCAGTATGGGGATTGTATGGGCGACCTGAAGGAAGCAAAGGAAAAGTTGGGCGTCACTATCTATGACTGGGAAGATGCAAACCCATTAGAAGATCTCGATAATTTTGCCGCTCAGGTTGCAGCACTCGACTTGGTGATTTCTGTTGACAATGCGACCGTACATATATCAGGCGCATTGGGAACACAGGTTTTGGCTTTGCTGCCCAATCCCTGTGACTGGAGATGGATGCATAAGTTCGAAGACACCCCTTGGTATAAAACAGTAAGGCTCTTTCGCCAGAGAAGGCAAGGTGACTGGGATGAGGTATTTGACCGAGCATTATTAACCCTTAAGCGATTCGTCGAAAGCAATGTTCTCTCAGATATCGACTCTAAAAATTCACACGGAAGATAAATAGAGGCTGCTCTGTTCGGGCACCATAATGTATTTTGTTGCGAGACGGTAAAATAGAACTTAATCACTATTCTCACTAAATGAAGGGGAATCAAATGAATACCCTGCTAAAATTAAATTTGGGGTGCGGAGAAAACCTTATCGCCGGATACATCAATGTCGATAAATATGGTCATCCTGATGTTCTGCATGATTTGGAAACGTTTCCTTGGCCTTGGGATGATAACAGCATTCAGGAAATCCGTTTAATTCATGTACTCGAACATCTGGGGCAAATAACTCAAGTCTATTTAAGTATTATTAAAGAACTCTACAGAATATGCGTGTCAAATGCCGAAATACATATCGCTATTCCGCATCCTCGTCATGATGATTTCCTCAATGATCCGACACATGTTCGCGCAGTGACACCTGAAAATATTGATCTTTTTTCAAAATCAAAAAACCGCGAATGGATACAAAATGGTTATTCAAATTCGCCCTTGGGATTATATTTAAATGTTGATTTCGAGATTATAACTGTTGACTATATCCTCGACCTTTTGTGGCTCGAAAAATACGATAAAAAAGAATTTTCCGAAATACAGCTGAATCAGGCTGTGAGAAATTTCAACAATGTCGTGAAGGAAATAAGGATGGTTATCAAGGCAGTGAAATAAGGGCAGATGAGCAGCAAAGCAATCTAGAAAACAGGTGCAATCCTGTCTTCCTTTTCATTTTGAGTGGCATACTGACTTGTATAATTTACTGAATGGTGAATCCGGCGTAATTTTTTTCCAGTCTTGTTTAATTTCAAGAGAGGTTTCAATTACTCTATCCGCCGAGTCATAAAAAGTTTTGGACTTGGTCTGTGCTTTTTTATTCAAACAATCTATTTCTACCAGGGATACTGACTCTACAAGATTTGCATATCTAGATCCCAAATACGCCGAGATCCTCTCTATAGACTCTTCTTCATAGATAATTTTTTGCCAGACACTTACAATTTTTTTCAAATTGTCATAAGGGTAATTGATATTTTCGCTGTCATAAAAATAATAATCTGTATTCCTGCAAAAAAACTTCCATTCATTGCCTTCTGCTTGTGGAATCCAGAAAATACATAATGAGAGCACAACAGTTATTTCCAGCATTCTTTTCATCATGCTCCTTAATTTAGGGCCTGTCAATACGTGGCCTTTCCAGAAGATGTGAGTAGTCATTCCTCAGTTGTTGCATAAGGTCTGAATCCAATTGAGCAGCATAAAGTGTTTTTGCCTCACTAAGCTGAGCCAAAGTCAATTCCACCACCCCCGTGAGGTTGACTTCCCGAAGGTCAGCCCTTTGTAAGTTTGTTCCCTTTAGTTTTGCTTCGGCCATATTGGCTCCTCCAAGGTCAGTTCCACTGAGATCAGCCCCTTCGAAACAAGCCATATAGAGGTCTGCTCTCATAAGTCTAGCGCCTTGGAGATTGGACTCGCTAAAGTCGGCCCCATTAAACCCAGCTTCCCTCATGTCTGCATTACTTAAATCCACCCGCCGCAGACTGCTCCCACTGAGTTCAGCCTTATAGAGAACTGCCGTTGTCAAAAGGGCTCCACTTAAATTTACTTCAATGAGATATGCTCCGCTAAGGTTTGCACCATTAAGATTGGTACCGCTGAGATTTGCCATACCAAGTTCTGCATTGCTCAGATTAGCTCTTTTGAGATTAGCTTCCTGAAGATTTGCCATAAGAAATACAGCGCCTACCATATTGGCATCGCTGAGATTCGCTTTACTAAGGTTAGCCCCGCTAAGATAGGCTCCGATAAGATTTGCTTTTCCAAGATCTACGCCATCAAGGTCAACCCCCCTCAAATCGACCTCATTAAGTTCTGCTTGGCGTAAATTCGCCCCGGTTAGATTCCATCTCCCCAAAGGCATTTCGCCTTGCACAGCTTTATACCCGATCAATTTCTTCCATGTCTCCTGCTTTGTTATCATAACTATATTCTATACCATAAATACTAATTTTTTGTTAGATGAGAAATTTGAATTTAATACAGAGTAAAATATAATAACTCATGAAAAAAATCAAACGTAAAAAAACAGCAAAAGAGTTGGCACCTTTAAATCTGAACCATCAATATAAGGTCAAATCAGCACATGCTGATGAATATTACTGGCTGGGATATGACTTTCAAAGAAAAGGTCATCTAGATAAGGCTATACTCTGTTATCAGAAATCTCTGCAACTCAACCCAATGGCACGAACATTTTACAGTATTGGAACAGTTTTTCACAGCAGAAATCAAATTGATGAAGCTGTAATTTATTATCAAAAAGCCATACATCTTGATCACAGCATTGTCGGAGCCCATTATAACATCGCGACTATATTCCAGGGGAAAAAGCTTCTCGACAAGGCGATAGTGCATTATCAGAAAGTGATCGAGCTGAACCCGGGACTCACAGACCCCTATTATAATCTGGGGCTTGCATATCAGGAACAGGGGCGGCAGAAAGAGGCCTTCGGGGTATACGACAAGGCCCTCCGGATCAACCCTTCTTTTATGGCTGCGCAATGGGCCCGGTGCATGGCGCAGATACCTCCTGTATATCCGGATCGAGCCTCTGTTGCGGTTGCGCGGGAGAACTATAGCAATGAACTTCTCGGATTACGCGAGTCGATCTCACTCAGGACCCCGGAGGAGATCGATGCAGCAGCTGAAGCAATGGGCAGACAGCAGCCTTTCTTTCTCGCATACCAGGGATTGAACGACAGGGAACTGCAGCAGCTTTACGGTGACCTTGCATACCGGATTATGTCCGCAAAATATCCCCAATTCTCCGCCAGACCTTCTGTTCCGTCAACTCCCACTGGTGAGCCGCTAAGAATAGGGCTCGTTTCGGCTTTTTTTCATTATCATGCAGTATGGAAAATACCTATCAGAGGATGGATCGAAAATATAGACAAAAAACGTTTCAGTCTCTTCGGCTATTATACAGGAAATAGGAAAGACGGGGAGACTGCATCAGCACGGAAGTATTGTACCCGCTTTGTAGAAGACGTTTTTTCCCCTGAGGATCTCTGCGCTCTTATCCGGAAAGACAACCTCCATGTACTTATTTTTCCCGAAATCGGCATGGATCCTATAACAGTAAAACTTGCATCCCTTTGGCTTGCGCCTATCCAGTGCGCTTCATGGGGACATCCGGACACTTCGGGTCTCCCGACAATCGATTATTATCTCAGCGGGGACCTGATAGAACCCTTTGATGGCGACCTGCACTATACGGAAAAATTGATGCGGCTACCGCATCTCTCAGTGTATTACACACCTCCGGAAATACGCGCTGCAGAAGTGGATCGGGATACCTTTGGTCTCCGTCGGGACTCGGTACTCTATCATTGCTGTCAGTCGCTCTACAAATATTCTCCCGAATACGATGACGTCTTCCCTCGTATTGCCCGAGAGGTCGGTGACTGCCTTGCCGTCCGGGCCGGTGAGCGTGAGCTTCACGCCGGGGAGGGCGGAGGCGGCCCCGTCGTCCTGAAGGCCGTTCCGGTTGCTGTCGAACCAGACGAGGTCACCGACGGACACCGCGCCCTTCACGAACCCGAAGTCGAGCGTCATGTCGGACTGGCCGCTGGTGGTCAGCGGGACGGACCTCTCCGAACCGGTCGACGAGTCGACGGCTCGGTCAGCGCCGACGTGCGGCGTCGTGGGCACGTACCCGGCGGGCGGGGTGACCGTGACCTTGTAGGCCTGACCGGCAGCGAGGACCGGGAGGTTGACGAACTCGTAGTAGCCGTTGGC
>JAKLQR010000016.1 GCA_022013235.1 Thermodesulfovibrionales bacterium
GAAGAAGATCTCGGTCAGCCAGATATCTGGCTCGAATTCAGAAAATGTTTCGCTAGGTTTTTGGGCCTATTCAGTGATGAGATCTGGAGTGATTTCTGCCGCAAGATGCTTAGAGATATGATTGCGGAAAACGTGCAGTATGTCGAGACCCGGGCTGATATAGGGGGTCAGAATATCATAGAAGAGATACAGCATGATAACCCGGAATTTAAGGCTTGTTGTTAATATCGCAAAGAATTATGTAGGCAGGGGGCTTCCCCTTCTTGATTTGATTCAGGAAGGCAATATCGGCCTTATGAAGGCTGTAGATAAGTTCAAGTATGAAAAAGGGTTCAAGTTCAGCACCTATGCGACCTGGTGGATCAGGCAGGCGATAACACGGGCCCTGATTGACCAGACAAAGACCATCAGGGTCCCCGTACATATGATGGAATTTTACAACAAGGTTGCAAAGACTTCCAAAGAATTAACCCTGCAATTCGGGAGAGAACCGAGCAAGGAAGAGATTGCCAAAAAAATAGGAGTATCAAGAGTAAAGGTCGAAGAAGTATTCAGGATAATACAGGATACCATAGCCCTTCAGACTCCTCTGGGGGATGAAGGTTCAACGATCGAGGATTTCATCAGTGATAAAGACAGTCTTTCCCCTTATTCCAATACAGAAATCAATGATGTTACCGAATACATATTGAGTGTTCTTGATACATTGACTCCAAAGGAAGCAGAAATTATAAGAAGGCGGTTCGGCATAGGATTTGAGAAGGATCATACCCTCGAAGAAGTGGGGAGGCATTTTTGCATTACCCGGGAAAGGGTAAGGCAAATAGAGGCGAAAGCACTGAGAAAGCTGAAGCATCCGAACAGGCTCAATGCATTGAAGGCATTGATCGGTTAACCGATATTATTTATAAATTCCCAAGCTTTTTGAGTCTCATTCATACGTCCTGCCTCTTCTTTGTCCGTTTCTCTTCATACATCAGGGAATCGGCATGTGCAATCAGATCTCTTAATGAATACTGAGAATCAGGAGCATAGCGTGCTACACCGGCGCTTAGTGATATGAGAAAGCGGCGGGATCCCCTGGAATTAAAAGAGTCCACAGCGTTTTGCAGCCGTATTCTGAACAGCGCAATATCGGAGTCGGCAGATTCAATCGCAAGCACAACAAACTCATCTCCGCCGATTCTTCCGAGGATATCCGATCCCCTGAACGTTTCTCTCATAATATTTGCGGTGTCTATCAATGCCTGGCTCCCCTCGTTATGCCCGAGTGAGTCGTTGATACTCTTGAGGCCGTCAAAGTCGATAAAAAGCAGGAACAGCTCTCTTTTCATCCTGTCAGCCACCTTGAGTTGCTGTTCTGCAAGGGTGAAGAACCCTCTTCTGTTGTACAAACCGGTAAGTTCATCGAAGAGGGAGAGGGAGCGGAGATCTTCCTCAAGCATCTTCCGTTCGGTAATATCGAATGCAGTGCCCAAACCTGCGGGGTTTCCGTGAAATTGTGTGAGCGTCATGCTGATGTCAGCCCATCGTTCCTGACCATTTTTTGTAATAATTTTGAATTCATAGCGGGGTAAGACCGGCACGTTCTGCTGTCTTGCAAGTCCGCGTTGCTTTACCAGGTCACGAAAGGCGGGGTGCACAATGTCCCAGAAGTTCATATGAAAAAATTCTTCCCTTGAGTAACCGGTTAAGGAAATCATCGTTGGATTGACATAGCAGAACTTCTCGCCCTGATAAATAAAAATGCCGGAGGAGGTTGTTTCTGCCAGCGCGCGGAATAATGCCTCGCTTTTCTGAATTGACTGCTCCGTCTCCCTTCGTTCGGTGATGTCCCTCGCAAGTTCGAGTATCCCGGTTGTTTGAAGGGAACGGGAATCCAGAAACGGAACGGTGACAATTTCGAGCCATCGCTGTTTTTCCCCGGGTGACGGAAAGGGAATGACCGCGATATCCTTTTTGTTGCTGTTGAGCGTCCGGAGACACGGGCAGCCGTCACACGGTTCTGTCCGGTTCTGGTAGGCAAGATAACATTTTTTCCCCACCAGCGGCATCTGGTTCTGATACCATTGTTCAATGACAGGATTCACGAAAGAAATATTCAAATCTCTGTCCAGAACAGTGATGCCGTCCTGTATGCTCCCGATGATATCCCTGAAGAGATTTTCCCTGACGGGGCATTGATTCGGATATTTTGCTCCATGGCCTTTTTGTGAAGGGTTCCGAATGTCTTTTCCCATAGATCAAGACTCCCTCATTGCCGTGGAATTATTTTCGCTGAAAACCGCCTCTCTGTTTCAGGGTAAAGAAAAAGGTCAAAAAATACCCATTAATTACTTTTGATCTTATCATGGAGAAATACAAATTGCAAAAGCAGAACTTGCTTGATGAGAAATGGAAAGAAGGCAGAGTATGGTATAATTCCCTTGCTATGGACATCAGGAAATTCGTGAGGCCGAACATCGTCTCTCTCTCCGCATACGAGGCCAGGGAAATCCCCTGCAGGGTGAAACTTGACGCAAATGAAAGTCCCTATGGATTCAGTGAGGCACTCCTCGCGGTGAAGTCCCTGAAAACCAACCGTTATCCCGATCCCGAAGCAAAGGAATTAAGGAAACTTGTTGCAAAAGACCTCGGGATCAAACCGGAAAGCATCCTCCAGGGGAACGGTTCTGATGAGTTGATCTATTATCTCATCACCACATTCGGCGGGCCGGTCTTGTATCCGGTCCCGACATTTTCGATGTACGGGATTATTTCCCAGGCCCTCGGCGAGAGGCGTATTGGCATTCCTCTGGATGAAAAGTTTGACCTTGACCTGAAACGCATGCTGTCGGCAGTGCACAAATACAGGCCGAAAATTATTTTCCTCAGTTCTCCGAACAACCCGACCGGGAATTGTTTTTCTTCAGAAAAGATTTTAAAAATACTGGAAGCGGCCGGTTCCACGTCTCTTGTGGTTGTTGATGAAGCATACCAGGTTTTTGCAGGGAGTAAGAGTTTTGTCAGGCTCCTTGATGATTCCGGGAACCTTCTCATTATGAGGACATTGAGTAAAATAGGACTCGCTGCCCTGAGGGTCGGTTTCCTGATAGCAAAAGAAGAAATTATCAGGGAGGTCAATAAGATCCGGCTTCCCTTCAACCTGAATTCCTTTTCGCAGGCAATTGCCTGCAAGGCCCTGAAAAACGGGAAACTATTAAAACAGCACGTTCAATCTGTCATTGAAGAGCGGGAGATGCTTTTTCGTGAACTTTCGAAGATTCGGCAGATTACCCTTTTTCCATCAGAAGCGAATTTCATCTTGTTCCGGGTCAAAGAGCCGGACAGGATATACAGGGAGTTATTGAAAATGGGTGTGCTCGTAAGGAATATGAACGGCGCCGTTGCCGGATGCCTCAGAGTAACTGTCGGAACGAAGAGAGAAAATACTATTTTTCTGGCGGCGTTGAAAAGAATCATGAAAGGAGAGGCAGGTGCGCAATAAGGGGCACAGTACGAGAAAAGCAGATATAACGAGAAAGACAAAAGAGACGGACGTCAGGGTAATGCTGCATCTTGACGGGCAAGGGAAGTATGCCATAAATACCGCTATACCATTCCTTGACCATATGCTTTCCCTTATGTGCAAGCATGGCCTCTTTGACATACGGCTGAAAGCAACCGGCGACATTGAAGTTGATGACCATCATACGGTCGAAGACGTGGGTATTGTTCTGGGAAAGGCATTAAAACAGACGCTTGGGGATATGAAAGGAATATCACGGTATGGAGAGGCGACCGTACCTATGGACGAGGCAATCGCCTCTGTATCTGTTGATATCAGCGGAAGGCCATATCTGGTCTACAGGGTACAGTTTCCGAAAAAAAGCAAGATCAAAAAGTTCGACCCTGACCTTGTCGAGGACTTCCTTCAGGCATTTGTGAGCAACAGCAGCATCACGCTTCATGTCGAATCTCCGTATGGACGCAACACGCACCATATTATCGAAGCGGTATTCAAGGCACTGGGAAGAGCGCTCAGGCAGGCGGTTTCGATTGATCCCAGGGTAAAGGGCGTGCCGTCAACGAAGAAAGTTCTCTAAAAGAACAAATATTCCATGAAAATCGCAATCACAGGAAAGGGCGGGGTTGGAAAGACAACTCTCGCTTCATTACTTGCCTCTCTCTTTGCGGATGAGGGGAGAAGGGTAATTGCCGTGGATGCCGACCCTGATGCAAATCTTGCTTCCGGACTGGGGATCTCTCAGCAGGAGGCTGAGAAGATAAAACCGATTGCAGACATGGCAGACCTGATCGAGGAGCGGACCGGAGCAAAACCGGGTGGTCCCGGCGGAATTTTCAAGTTGAATCCAAAAGTTGACGATCTGCCCGAAGGGATAGGCTACCGGAAGGGTGGAATTACCCTGCTCACTATGGGCAAACTGAAGGATGCGGGGTCCGGGTGCTATTGCCCTGAGAATGTACTGTTGCGGACTCTTCTGAAACATCTGATCGTTGAGAGGAGCGAAGTCGTTATTGTCGATATGGAAGCAGGCATAGAGCATCTCACACGGGGGACTTCTGAATCGGTAGATGCGTTTATTGTGGTAGTAGAGCCGGGACAGAGAAGCATGCAGACTGCGAGAACAGTCGCGAAGATGGCAAAAAAACTCGGCGTCCAGAAAGTCTTTGTAGTTGCGAACAAGGTGAGAGGGGCTGAAGACATCGATTTTATCAGGAAAAATATTCCCGGGATGGAATTCCTGGGGGCTCTTTCCTTCAGCAATGCGGTCATGGAGGCAGATATCAAGGGAACATCGCCCTACCTCTACGCGAAGGAGACGGTCGAAGAAGTAAGAACACTGAAAAACAAGATCGAAGAGAGAATCCTTTCATAACATGGATATAAAAAAAATACTGGTCGGCGTTGACTTCGGTCCTGCTACCGAAGCGGTACTTTCATATGCTGCACACTTTGCGCTCGCAACCGATGCGTCACTTACGCTGCTCTATGCGATAGATTATCTCACAACCCCGCCGGCGTATCTCGCTCCTTACATGGAGAAAGAGAAGAAGGGGGCTCTGGACAATTTCACAGTCCTCCAAAAACAGCTTGCCGAACGGGGGATCAGGACAGAAACAGAAGTTACGGCAGGGAGGCTCCAGGAGTCCTTTGAATCAGCGATCAAAAAGACACAACCTGATATGCTGGTACTGGGGTTCGTGTCGCACACGTTCAGAAGGAGCAGTTCCGAGAAACTGATCAAAGGTCTCAAAATGCCCATGCTTGTTGTCCGGGGAGAAAAAGCCAGGACGGCCTCATCCGGTCCTGTGATCATAAAAAAGATCCTCTGCCCGGTTGATTTGTCTGAACAGTCGCAGAAGGCGCTTATAGTTGCGAAGGAATTGCAACGCACCTTATCGTGCAGCCTCGAAATCCTCTCGGTTATGCCTTACCACAAGATCAGAGGATTAACCTCGCAAGATGAAAGCGACAGGTTAATAAGGGAATTGCACGATGATACAAAGAACCGACTTGAGAACTTCCTCGGAAATACCGGGATAGAGGAATCTGTGATTATTGATGATGGAGAACCCGGAGAGAGAATCCCTGCAGTAGCACAGAAACTGGATATTGACCTTATTGTCATTGGCGCCCGTGGATTGGGGTTAATAAAGGGGATGCTCATAGGCAGTGTTACCGATGCAGTACTGAAAACGTCTCCCTGTCCTGTTCTTGTCATACACTGATGACCGGCAAGATTTTTTTTCTTCTCTTCGGGCTTCTCATGATACTCGCTGCTGCCGAAATCTTTACGAACGGCGTAGAAGCTTTCGGGATAAAGTTCAACCTCTCTCAGGCGGTTATCGGAAGGCTCCTTGCCGCAGTGGGGACGACCATGCCCGAAACAATACTCCCCATAGTTGCAATATTTTTTTACAGCGGAAAATCTGCTGAAGACATCGGGGTCGGAGCGATTCTCGGAGCGCCGTTCATGCTTTCCACCCTTGCTTTTTTCCTTGTAGGTGTGACCGTGATCCTCTCGCATATCAGGAAACGGCGGAAATTCGAGATTCATGTCGAAGCGCTTTCGATGAAAAGGGACCTCCTTTTTTTTATCCCCATGTATGGCGCTGCGGTGCTGCTCCCCGCACTGGCAGGCAGGATATTTGCACTCCCTGTGGCCATACTCCTTATCCTCGGATATATATTCTACGCATACAAAACTTTCTGCT
The DNA here is from genome assembly GCA_022013235.1 of Thermodesulfovibrionales bacterium. Lineage (GTDB taxonomy): Bacteria > Nitrospirota > Thermodesulfovibrionia > Thermodesulfovibrionales > SM23-35 > JAKLQR01. The sequence goes on from JAKLQR010000016.1 coordinate 6,220, forward strand.
GTAAAGAGAGCGCAGGCATCGAATATACAGAAAAGATGTATCTCTGGAGAATACTGACTTCCCTCAGTTTCGCGAAGAAAGAAAATCCCCATGTCGTCGCTATCGTTGTACAGATCGTCGTCGCCTTAACCGTCATGATAGCCGGAGCTCATACCTTTGTAGAGAGCCTGGAGCATGTTGCTGTCCGGTTCGGGATGAACCCCCTGCTTTTTGCCCTGATGCTTGCGCCGATAGCAACAGAACTGCCGGAAAAATTCAACAGCATCACCTGGACATGGAAAGGGAGAGATACGCTGGCACTGGGGAACATTACCGGAGCAATGGTTTTTCAATCCACCTTCCCCGTTTCCGTAGGACTGCTGTTCACCGAATGGAAGCTCTCCGGAATGGCTTTTTTTTCAGCAATGATTGCATTGACTTCCGCTTTGATCGTGCTCACGGAACTTATCCTGAGAAAGCGGATCTCGCCCTACACGATGCTTACGGGAGGAGGATTGTATTTAATCTATGCAATAATTTTAGTTGCAGGAAATAGTTAGTAAATTACTTTAAGCAATATTCCGCTTCAGTGGATTGTTTGGATTACTGATTCAGGATATATAAGGATATATAATAAAAACCTTATAAAATATCTCTCTATGTTCACGAAAATATGTTCAAGCCTGATGTAATCTTTTCACGTAGAAACCAATATTTGCACCAGTGCCTACTTTATGTTCTTTAGGCACCACAATAATCTGATGCGAAATTGTATGACTGAGGCAAATATACTACAACTTCATTAACCATTCCCCATGAAGCGAGGCCTTCTTTTGTAATAAAACCAATAACCTTTACATTGGAGCCTGGCAAAAGCGTAACAAGGACAGGTTTTTCAAAACTCCTCTTGTCTCCTAAGAAAGCACTAAGTAAATCCTTTGTTGCAGTATAGACCTAAACGTTGCATAAAAATAGTTAAAAATCGTCATTGCCCGACTTGATCGGGCAATCCAGAGAAAGGTTCTGGATTATCCGGTCAAGCCGGATAATGACAAAAAGGAGTTCACTTTAAGTGAATTCCTTACTCGTCGGAAAAATCCTATGCAAAGCCTTTATTCTAAACCTTCTTTGTATATTCAGATGCGTTATTTATGCAACTGTCGGGTAGAGTAGCCTCATAAGAGGTACTTTGTTGAATGCCCTATCAATAAGGGTTAGCACCTTTTTTGTAAAGATATTGGAGGCTAAAAAACCAATAAATGTTACAAGGACAATTGTCACAAAGAATCCTGCGACAGGCACAGGAAGACCAAGCAGACTATCTATTTTTGTAAAGATAATGTAGAAAACATATACAGTTATGGCAATAGGAACTAAAAATATTATAGGGCTATCCGCTTGACTGCCCTACCCCCAACATGTAGAATATGGGAATTATGCAAAATTACCATAGGACGATGATTGAATTTGAACAACGCTTTATTA
>JAKLQR010000159.1 GCA_022013235.1 Thermodesulfovibrionales bacterium
GCGCGACCGCAAACCCCGTCGAAGTGGTAGTGGCAGCAACGGAACAGGGAGGAGGTATCCTCGGAGTAATAGACGGGTCTTCGCCGAAAGGGGTCGAGACCCTCGATGACAAAGGGCACCGGAAGGAATTTCTGAGGAAGATCGGCTATAAATTGTAGAAATATTTGAAAAAATTACATAATCCTGATACGTTATTGCATGCCTGACCAAGCACAGTTATTCCCCTGGAATAACCAAAATCTTTTCTCAAACAATTACCTTGAATACCGGCTGCCGGAAACAGATTTATGGAAGAACCAGAAAGCAGAAGCTACAGATGCATTTAAAACAATAACAGAGGCTTACGAATCGATCAGGACGATAAAGCTTGGGCCTGGTGAAGAGGCAGAGTTAGAAAACAAGTTTATCCAGCCGGTTCTTCAGGCGCTTGGATATGCTTACCATGTTCAACCTGTCGCACAGAGGGGGGCAAAAAAGAGAGTTCCTGATTACGCCCTCTTCAAAGACACTGCATCATATAAGGCAGCGAGAAAATTTAAAGAAAGCCCCGATAAATTCTTCGCTCATAGTCTGACCCTGCTCGAAGCAAAATACTGGGGACGGCGGCTGAATGATACCGATAAAAAAGATATTCTTGACAGTCGCGACCCGACGGCACAGACGGTCAAATATCTCGATTCCGTCAATTACCATACCAATGGAAAAATCAACTGGGCGATCCTCACGAACGGCAAACAATGGAGACTTTTCTATTACAGGGCTTCTTCCCGCGCAGGAAATTTCTTCGAAACAGACCTCGAAGAAATCATCACAAGAGGTGATATTGGGAAATTCCTCTACTTTTATCTTTTTTTCTCAAGGAATGCGTTTATCCCTGATCCGGTTACAGGGAGAACCTGGCTCGATCAGCATTTAAGAGGGGCCGAAGAGTATGCCAGAAGAGTCGGGACGAAACTTAAAGACCTTATTTTCGATCACGTTTTTGAAGGCCTCGCATCCGGCGTCATTCATTACAGAAAAACCGCTCTTTCAGTGACTGAAGAGACCGATGAAAGCAGAAAGGATATTTTCAAAGGATGTCTCACTCTCCTGTACCGGTTGCTTTTCCTGCTCTATGCAGAAAGCAGGAATCTTCTGCCGGTCAATGAAGAGGGGTATGACAGGGTAAGCCTTTCAAAGCTCAAGAAGGATGTTTATCATGATTTCTCGGGTGCGGGCCTTGCTGCGCTGAGCAAAAAATCATATGTCTACTGGGCGAGACTGGAAAGCCTTTTTGCCATCGTGGCGGAAGGTGACCCTGCGCGCAATGTCCCCGTATACAATGGCGGTCTGTTTGAAACTCCCAAAGACAGCTTTCTTGCAGTGCACAAGATGCCCGACCCTTTCCTTGCCGATGCAATAGAGAAATTGACTGTAGATCACGAAGGGGATTACAGTCCGGATATTATTCCTTTTATCGATTATTCCTCGCTCAATGTCAGACATCTCGGCGACATTTACGAAGGTCTCCTGGAATTTCATGTCCGGACAGCAGAGCAGGAAATCGTTGAGGTCAAGGAAAAGGGGAAAGCTCTCTGGAAGAAAGCAGATGAACTCAAAGAAGGCACAAAAACCTACCGGAAAAAATCAAAAGGTGATGTCTATATCGAAAACTCAAAGCATGAACGAAAGGCTACGGGGTCTTATTATACCCCGCATTACATTGTTGAATATATCGTGAAGAATACCGTCGGGCCAATCCTTGACGAAAGGCTCAGTAGGGCATCTGAAAGCCTGAAGGAACTCGAAACACTCTATAAAAAGCAGAAAAAAGAGTTAAAGAAAACGAAGGACTGGAAACACTGGGAACATCCCGGAGAGCCCAAAGGCAAGCATATCGCCGAAATTATTGAGAAGGAAAAAGATGTTTTTACAAGTATTTTCGACATCAAAGTCCTTGATCCCGCGATGGGAAGTGGTCATTTCCTTGTCCACACAGTAGATTTCATATCAGACAGAATAATCGCCTTCCTGGCCGATTACCCTGAAAATCCTGTGATAAGAAGAATTGCCGAACTGAAAAAAGAGATTCTTGAAGAAATCAGACGTCAGGGTGTCAGGATTGATGAAAGCAAGCTGACAGAAGTAAACCTCATCAAACGCATGGTGATGAAAAGATGCATCTATGGCGTTGATCTGAATGATATGGCCGTTGAACTTGCAAAACTCTCCTTGTGGCTCGATTCGTTTACACTTGGAGCACCGCTTTCCTTTCTTGACCATCATTTGAAATGCGGGAACAGCTTGGTAGGGGTTTTTGAAATTTCAGAGGTGATTTTACCAAAGATGTCCTCTTTAAAAGATAAACTGTTCACTTTTGATGACTCTGAGACTTTTGCTAAAGTGCAGCGATTACTTTCATATATGATACAAATCTCTGAATTAACAGATTCAACAATATCTGAAGCAAAAAGAAGCTATGAGTTGTTTAACCAAGCAATAAAAGAAATTAAACCTATTTGCAGAAGGTTTGATGTGTCTGTTGCAAAATATTTCATATCATTAGGAACAAGCGTTGGGCGGGTTGAACAACTTGCCTATAGTATGGCTTTCGAGAAAGAACCATATCCTGAGATCGTGGAACTTTGTAATATCGCGCTTACGGCTGCAAAAGATGATAAATATTTCCACTGGAAGATAGAATTTCCAGAGGTTTTTTATGCTGAGAAAGGAGAGAAAGAAAACGCCGGATTTGATTGTGTGATAGGAAATCCTCCTTACGTTCGACAGGAAGAACTTGGAAGTTTCAAGAAAGATTATCTTAAGCCAAACTATAAAGTATTTAATAATATAGCTGACCTTTATACATATTTCTTTGAAAGAGGCATAGAAGCCCTAAAAAAAGGTGGTATATTCGGCATGATAACTTCCAATAAGTTTATGAAAACGAACTATGGTTTACCACTTAGAAAGTATCTCGCTGATAATACTTTTATAAAGGAAATTGTAGATTTTGGAGAATTGCCAGTCTTTGAGGATGCGGCAACTTTCCCTGCAATATTTATTATTCAGCGTTCAAATGATTTACCAATTTCTTCTTTAAGGTATTCCCCAATACGTACGCTTCAGTTTGAATCGCTTGAACATGAAGTTGATAAATCAGCAAGGGAAATTGAACACACATCATTAAAACATGACGTTTGGTCATTAGCAAAAGAAGATATTTCTCATGTTCTAAAAAAGATGGAGAACTATGGAATCTCTCTCTCTGTTTATTGTGAAGGAAAAATAAAATATGGAGTGAAAACTGGACTAAATGAAGCTTTCATTATTGATAAAAAAACCTGGGGTGAGCTTTTAAAGCAGGATCATAAAATTGATAAATTTATCAAACCATTAATTGTTGGTGATGATGTTAGAAAATATGAAATCAATTTTTCAGAAATATACTTAATCGTTGTCCCTTCATCATACACCAAAAAGTCAATATTGAAAGAAATATTTAATGAATATGATTGCATAATAGCGGATGATCAAAAACTCTACAAGTTAATGCACTGTATCGATGACAAAAAGAAATGGGCAGAAAAATGCAAAGAACTAAATGTTGATTGTTGGAAGAATGAAATATCGGAAAAAATTTTTGAAAGCTTTAAGGTAAAAGTAAATAATGCTTTTGAATGGTTTTCAACTCATTATCCGGGGCTTGCGAGCCATTTAAAAAACTTTAAAGAAAAAGCAGAAATAAGAGCCGATAAAGGGGACTTCTGGTGGGAACTTAGGCCATGCGATTATTATGAATACTTTGAAAGTCCTAAAATCGTATATCCTGAAATTGCGAAAGAGAGTCGTTTTGCGTTTGATGATACAGGAGTTTACCCTTTAAAAACTATTTTCACCATTCCTTCAAATGATCTGTACCTTTTAGCGATACTAAATTCAAATTTAACTTTTCAGTACTTGAAAAATATCTGTTCTGTCTTGGGTGACGCTGATAAAAGAGGACGATTATTACAGCAGTTGATATATGTTGAAAAACTTCCCATCCCCCGCATCTCCTTCACCACCCCCGAAGAGGAACGCAAGGAGCGGGTTGCGGAGGCGGTTGAACTTTATAAAAGTTATATGGTAGATTTGGATAAGGGTTATCAATATGAAAAAGCGGATGAGACAGATAAACACGATAGAGCATTGGAGAGCAAACCTGACGCCGGAAGAGAAGAAGAAACTCTATCTGGAAAGCATCCCACGACAGGTAAGCGCGTCCATGGCGTTCGAAGGCGAGCCGGTAAGTCTCAAGATGCTGAAAGAGTATCTGAAGACATTGAAAGATACCCCTCAACCACTCGTTTCATAGAATCCAGCCTCGGAATCAAGTCATACAGTGAGTTAGCGCCGCACCTTGCAAAAGGGGTTGAAAGAGTAATGGCTTGCCTCCTCCAATTGAAGCCCGAAGAATTAACATTCACCCCTGAATTCGTCTGCAAGCTTCACAAAGACGCTTTTGGCGAGCTGTTCCCTTCGTGGGCCGGCAGTTACAGAGACAGGAATGTTACGGTAAGCAAGCATACTCCACCGCCGTATTTTGAAGTCCCTGTTCTACTGCGGCAATACTGTGAAGACCTTGAATCAAGACTGGCGGCTATAGGGCAAAAGCCTCCTGTAACAGATATCCTGCTTGAAACCCTGTCATTTGCAGAAGGCCGTTTCTTGAGTATTCATCCGTTTCTTGACTTCAATGGAAGGGTTGCCCGGATGTTGCTCTTTACACTCCTTTACAGGCTTGATTTGCCGCCTGTGCAACTTGTTCCGTCCGAGGGAGATGAAAATGAGAAGGCAGAATATCTCAACGCCCTTTCTGAAGCGGATTCTTTTAACTTGCAGCCGCTTATGGATATCTGGCGTAAAAGATTCAGGATGCGGAGTGAGATATGAGTAGAGAAATTTTACAGTGGGCTGATAAAGAGCTTGCGGAAAACAGGAACGATACCGTCCATGACTTTCTTGCCTATCTGGCGGAGCAGATGATCGAAATGAATAAAAAGAAGAATGTGGAGATGAAAGGATTCCTGAAATGGCTTGAACGTGAAATCGGGACAGAGATTGAGGGTTTATCAAATAAAACTGCGATCAAAGAATATCATGAAAATACGTTTGGATTGATTCTTGAAGTCCTGAAAAAGAATAAAAAAAGGCTGTCTATAGACCCCTCAGATCGCAAATTTCAGGAAACAGTCGAAAAGTATTTCAAAGAGAGCATAAAGATTCTTGCACCGCTGAAAGAAAAGATAAAGGCTACGGATACCCTGATAGACCGGATAGTTTATAAGCTCTATGCGTTGACTCCCGAGGAGATCGGGATTGTTGAAGGAACGGCTGGAATCTGAAATGTGCTATCATAATTTTTTGTAGTAAGAATTCTGAACAGAGGAGACGAACTTATGATACCTGAATTGAAATATGACGAAAAAGGATTGATACCCGCCATTGTGCAGGATGTGGAGAATGGCGATGTTCTGATGCTGGCGTATATGAACAGCAAGTCCCTTGAGATGACCCTCGAAACAGGGTATACGCATTTCTGGTCGCGTTCGAGGCAGAAATACTGGAAAAAAGGAGAAACATCAGGACATGTCCAGGAGGTCAAGGCGGTCCTTTACGATTGCGATGCCGATACACTCCTGATCAAGGTGGTACAGCATGGTTCCGGCGCCTGTCACACGGGCAACAGAACGTGTTTTTACCGGGATATTTCGAAGTGATAAGGAGGCGGAGATGAGTAAATACCGATGCAGCGTATGCGGATACATCTATGATCCGGCAGAGGGTGACCCCGACGGGAATGTTCCGCCCGGTACACCGTTCGAGAACCTGCCGGAAGACTGGAAATGCCCCGTATGCGGTGCGGCGAAGGAAGAATTTGAGGAGATCGGGTAAGATTTCACTTGCCTGACCTATGAATTAAGAGGCATAGGGATACCGCTCAATTTACGAACCGAACTAAACTACCTTTATTTCTATGCAAACCTTTCTCTGACTGCAATGATATTGAAATATTGAAAGCTGAGACCTCCGCTTCGTCTTCGGTCTCGTCGAAGTTACCCGTGATTTCGGTTCGTAAATTGAGCGGTATCCCTATATATTTGAACAAAAAATAAACGAGCAATAAAA
>JAKLQR010000160.1 GCA_022013235.1 Thermodesulfovibrionales bacterium
AAGCTGTGCTTTGAGTGGCAGTACTCTATTTTTCTTGAATTTAATAGGACTCTTATCTAATGGTGGCTCAAACCCTAAACAACTATAGGATACACTTGGGGGATAAGGGTCTACAGTCACATCCCCAATTAGCTGACCATTCCAACCATGGGCAAAACCAGTACATTCTGGAAAATCATAAAAATAAAATTCAATTGTATGATCAATTGGAGTACCGTAATAGGTAGACTCAACTATTTTTTGCCACGGAGTCGTAATGCCCCCTCCATAAAGAATGTATTCGCCGTTATCATAAATTTGCCAAGCACCAGCTACCCAGACGGAACTGCCACAGTAGGTAGAGGTAACAGTTGCAGTTATATTGAAAGGTATACCGATATAGACCTTACAAGGGGCTTCCAGTGAGTATGTGTTTCCAACGTCATCTGTGTATGATTTAACCCAATTTTCACCTTCAGGACACTCTCCATAGACAATAGTACAACAGAATAATGTTGTTAAAAGAATTAATAGGAATACTCTCAGTTTCATAATTCCCCCCTTTTTTAATTTGAAGATATGAGTACTTTCTTTACATGTATCACATAGAAAAATTAAAGTCAATTTTTCATTAACACTGATGGCTAAAATGGAGCCTACTCTTATTGATTACCATTAGAAATATTGTATGGATGAATGAATTTCAAGAATCACAGCTTCAGGAAGCACGTCACACATGCGAAAGGGGTCAATTTTAGGTGAGAAGAAGGATCAGTTTTCAATGAGAATTAACAAGCTGAAAGATGATCAACCGGGCAAGTTATGGAAATAGAGAGAGAGAATGGTAAAATATGAATGGCAGAGGGAATATTTGTTTGAAAATAATTTCTCTTGTGCAAACTCTAAAACCAGAAACATGTCAATAAGGAGGATTAGCTATGGATGCAACCTCTTTCTGCGGAATGATGCAGACAGAAATCACCTCCCTCAAGGCAAGGGTTTACGACATCATGCAGGCAGTTGAGAAAACAAAAGACAAGAAGAAAAAGACACTGGCGCCCCAGATTGCCGCTTTACACGCGCTTATAGAACACCTCTCGGAGATGAACGATAGACTCGCCAAAGAATGTCCGTTCGACTGGAGCAAGGAAAAGGAAGAGATTGAGGCGAAAAAGGCAGAACTGCTTGAAGAAATCGACATATGGGATTCTGATCATCTTGCCGGACTGGTCGATAACTAGCTGTTCTCTCACAATAAATCAACGAGCAATAGGTTTGTTGCAGCCTGTTGCAGGAAATACAGGTTCAGAGAAAAGATGCCCTCTATACTTCTATGAAAGGGAAAAAGAGCGTATTCAAATTTATGAGTTATGAAGATCTCACAAATCTGCCCGATATTTTTGAAAGCAGGAATATCCCGGCAGGAGAGACTCTCTGGAAAAAAGAGAGAAATTATGCTCTTATTGGGTTATCAAAGTTGGATATCACAATTTAAGTACAAGGAGAGGTAATGGGGAAAAGAATATATGTTTCCAATATTTCGAATGCCACTGAACAAGACATAACGACTCTCTTTTCAGATTACGGAGAAATTATATCAGTAAAAATAAAACAATCTAAAGGATTTGGCTTTGTTGAGATGGGGACAGAGAATGACTCAAAAAAGGCAATATCAGGATTAAATGGCAAACTATTTATGGGAAAAACACTTACTGTAACTGAAGCAATATCCCGCCAACCAAGAGCTGCATTTCATGAGAAAAAGGGTCTCTTGGGTAAAGACAGGAGTTTCAAGAAAGCCTGGTAATAGCTGTTTTGAAAAGTCTCGGAAATTCCTTTTTTTACTGCTCAAATAAAGTTGTAAGTTCCGATAGTTTCAATAAATACTCTCTGAATACTGCACATGCGGTAGAGTTTTCCCGGGCTGAATTCTGCTACAATATAAAAATGGATATTGAGGGGGGAACAGGATGAAAAGGATACTGATATTCTTTTTTGTTGTATCGCTTTTTTCGATCGGGTGTGAGAAAAAAGAACAACAGAAGGCAGCACAGCCGCCATTCTCAGGCCCTATGCAAACTCAGGGTCAGCTCCAGGGCCAGATACAGAAGCTGCAGGAAATGGTCAGCCAGAACCCTCAGGATGTCCGTGCTTGGGTTCAACTCGGCAACATGCTCATGGATACTCACAGTTATCAGGAAGCGATTGATGCTTATCAAAAGTCGCTTGAGCTTGATCCTAAAAATATAAATGTGATGGTTGATATGGGCACCTGCTACAGGAATATCGGGCAGCCTCAGAAGGCTGTAGAGGAATATAAAAAGGCCCTGGCAATTAATCCTGATCATATCAATGCGCATCGGAACCTCGGTGTGGTGGCTGCGTTTGATCTGAAAGACAAGAAACTGGCAGCAAAAGCATTGGAGGAATATCTGCGCCTTGCGCCGGGGGCTCCGGATGCTGCACAGGTAAGGCAGCTTATTGCGAGTCTTAAAACACCGTAGCGGCCGTGTTCCTTAAGCCTGATCATATTCCGTCAAAACCCGGGGTATACCTGTTCAAAGGCGCGAAGGAAAAAATCCTCTACGTCGGCAAGGCGAAAAATCTAAAGAAGCGCCTGCAGAGCTACTTTCAGACACCTTCCCGTCCGGACGTCCGGAAATCGGCACTCATGAAAGATGTCAGGGACCTCTCGTATATCGTCACCGCGAATGAACTCGAAGCATTTGTCCTGGAAGCAAATCTGATTAAACAGAACAGACCAAGGTTCAATGTCATTCTGAGGGACGATAAGAATTATCCTTATTTGAAGCTGACCGTGAATGAAGAATGGCCAAGGCTGGAAGTAGTCAGAAGGGTAAGGAAGGACGGAGCGCTTTATTTCGGACCTTACGTCCCTGCAGGGGCGATGTGGGAGATACTCTCCTTCATCAGAAAATATTTTCAGATCAGGGACTGCGCACATCGTTTCGAGAAAAGGAGGAGGCCATGTGTCCAATATCAGATGGACAGATGTCCTGCTCCTTGTGCCGGACTTGTGGACAGGGAAGACTATATGAGACGGATAGAAGAGGTAAGGCTCTTCCTGGTTGGCGAAAAGAAAGATCTGCTTGAGAATTTGAGAACAACTATGGAGAGATTGTCCGAAGCTCTGCACTATGAAGATGCGGTAAAGATACGGGACAGGATCAGGGCGATCGAACAGGCATGGGAGTCACAGAAAGTGGTTGATCCCTCTCTGGGTGATATTGATGTTGTAGGATATTTCATGACCGGAAATGATGCCCTCTTCAAGGTTCTTTTCATACGGAACGGCATCATGATCGGTTCAAAGGACTTTTTTCTCAGATATGCCGCAGATATCCCCGAACCTGAACTGATGCAGGGATTTCTTTCCCAGTTTTATACGAAGGAGATTATGCCCCCATCAGAAATTATCGTGCCGGTTCAGCCTGAAGAGGCCAAATCACTGACAGCGTGGCTGAAAAAGAAACGGGCAGGGCTTGTAAAGATCATCTCGCCGAAGGCCGGCAAGAAGAGGGAACTTCTGAAGATGGCCACTGAAAATGCGATGATTGCTTGCAGGAACAGAAAGGAAGAAGACCCTGCCGCGATTCTGAAGGATTTGCAGGAAAAACTGCAGGTTGACAGCACAATCGAGAGCATCGGCGCGTGCGATATCTCGAACATATCGGGAAGCGAAGCGATTGGGGCTTTTGTATACTGGGTTGGGGGAGAATTCAGGAAGGACAGGTACAGACGGCTTAAGATTCAGACGGTATCGGGCATTGATGATTATGCGATGATGGGGGAGGTATTGGAAAGACTGATCGGCAATCTTGCGGAAACCCTCCCTGATCTCCTGATTATCGACGGGGGCAGGGGGCATCTTGAGACAGCAAGAAAAGTCTTTGAAAGGCAGGGCAAAAGACCAATGAAAGCGCCTGTGCTGATTGCTCTCGCAAAAGACCCTGACAGGGCATTTCTCCTGACCGCAGACCTCCCCGCAGACCTCGAAGACAGGAGGAAGTCTTCACTCCTGCTGAAGCGGATCAGGGACGAGGCCCACAGGTTTGCCATAGGATATCACAGGACATTGAGAGACAGGGAACTTTTTCAGTCACCCCTCGAACGGATCCCGGGCATCGGCAAAAAGAGAAGACTTGAACTTTTAAGGGTTTTTGGTAGTATAGAAGAGATACGAAACGCATCGGTCGATGACATAGCAAATCTGAAGGGATTCCATAAAGGAATCGCAGAAAATCTTCTGCACGTATTAAGGAGGATCAAATGAAACGGATAGTATTCTTTGTTATACTGCTGCTCCTCATCCCTTTTGCAGCTCAGGCTGAGTATACATTTTTCTTGAAAAACGGCTCCGAAATATCAGCGGTTCAAACCTATGCGGAACAGGGTGATGAAGTTACGGTGTATTTCAGCGCCGGTTCAATGATCATTTCGAGGCAGGATATTCTCAGGATAGAAGGCAGTGAAGCTATAGAAGAGGGTATAGCCGGCGAGGCGCAGCCTCCTGATACGCAGAAAACAAAGGAAAAAAAGGATGAGACAGCAGGTCAGGCGCAAAGGTCGGGAGAGATGAATGAACGGAAAGGTGCATTGAACAACGAACTTGATTCCCTGAGAACTGAAATCCGCGCTGTTGAAAAGCAGGAAATGGACCTGGTGACGACTATCAATGAAAAGATCGGGTCAGACAAGTCATACAACATCATTCAGAGGCGGCAGTTGGAGAAAGAGATAGAGCCGCTTAAAAAGGAACTTTCTGATGTGCAGAACAAAAAGACGGAACTCTTGCAGCGAAGGTTTACGCTGGAGGAACAACTCAGGCTTGTTCAATAAACGAAAGGATATATGGTCGAAGCAGAGTATGAAACGGAAATCTCAGGATATAAGAAACGGGGAAACATGAATATCTATCTCTCAGGTTCTATGGCATATGACCGGATTATGGACTTCCCCGGAAAATTTTCGGATTATATCCTTCCGGACAAAATACACATCCTGAACGTCTGTTTTAATGTAAACGGACTTGTCGAAAAATTCGGAGGGACCGCTGGCAATATTGCATATTCGCTGAGCCTTCTCGATGAAAAGCCGCATATTATTGCCACCATCGGGAAAGACTACCATAATTATTTCGAGTGGCTTGAGCAGAATAATATACCGGTAAACGGGGTCAAAATTATCAGGGAGGAAGTCACCGCAGGGGCATACATAACCACTGATCTGTCGGATAACCAGATTACTGGGTTTAACCCCGGCGCTATGAAATATGCTTCAGCATACACTTTTGACGGGGCAAGGGGAGAGAACGCAATCTGTCTTATCGCGCCGGGAAATCTTGATGATATGGTCGGCTATGCAGGAATATGCAGGGAGAAAGGCATTCCCTATATCTGCGATCCGGGGCAGTCCCTTACCAAATGGGAGGGGGCTCAGCTGCGGGAGTGGCTCAACGGCTCCAAGGCATTGATATCGAATGACTATGAGCTCGAGGTGATCATGAAGATGACGGGTCTGGACAGGACAGCACTGATGTCGCTCACAGGCATGATCATAACGACCCTCGGGGAGAATGGATCACTCATAGGCAATTACGAAGGCGATCTCCGGATACCCGCAGCGAAAATAGGGAAGGTTATAGACCCGACAGGCGCGGGCGATGCGTACAGAGCAGGGATGCTCAAGGGAATTATTACCGGAAGGGACATGGAGACCTCTGGAAAAATGGGGTCTGTTGCCGCTGCATATGCGGTTGAAGTGTATGGTACCCAGGAGCACAAGTATGCTTACGAAGAATTTATCGAAAGATACAGGGAAAATTTCGGGGAACTGTAAAAATATTCAGAGTCTGTGAATAAACTCGTGTTTTGTCATTGTCCGGCTTGATCAGATGATACAGAACCTTTACCCATGATCAATGAAGCAGCCATAAAAAATTACTTCCTGAAAAAGTTTCCGGATATCTCTGAAATACAGATCCGGAAGCTCGGCTCCGGGGTACAGGGGTCAGGATTCCTGATCGGGATGAAAACACCGGAAGGACTGAGATCATATGTAATCAAGGCACTCCTTTCGGAAGGGCTTGGTCATGACTACCCTGCGGACAGAGCTTCTGTATTCCTGCTCGATCTCGATGAATTCAAAAACCTTCCCAAGCACGTAAGAGCTGTTGATGTGCTCTCTGAAACAGATGACGGTTCGATTCACCCCATCGGGGGAGGCAGAGAATATTATCTGCTTATGGAGAGGGCTGAGGGAAGACATTATTTCCACGACCTTACAGAGTTCTCACATAAGGATATGCTCGATGAACCTGACCGGAAGAAGATCAGGACGATGGCATCCTATCTTGCAACAATTCATGCAATAAAGAAGGATTCCAAAACACTCTATTGGCGAAAACTGAGAGATACTGTAGGGCACGGTGAATGTTTGATGGGCGTTTTTGATACCTATCCCGAGGGGATTATCCCAAATGAAACTATGGCTAATATTATAAAAAAATCAATAGATTGGACTATAAAACTTAAACCAAAATATAATCGTTTGTCGCAGATACACGGGGATTTTCACCCGGGCAATATATGGTTCAGGAACACAGAGGATTTCATTCTCCTTGACCGAAGCCGCGGACCATGGGGTGAACCGGCAGACGACATTACGGCACTCACAATAAATTATCTTTTTTTTAGTATAAAGCATCACGGAGACCTTAGGGGCGTATATCAGGAGTGTTTAAATATGTTTTTCGACGAATATATCAGGCTGACGGGCGATGAAGAGATCGTTGACGTTGCCGCACCCTTTTTTGCGTTCAGGGGAGTTGTTGTTGCCAATCCGGTCTTTTATCCTGAACTGACCCAGGGGCAGAGGAATATTCTCTTCAGATTTGTGCAGAATGTTTTGGATGCGGAGCGGTTCGAATACAGGAAGACTAATGAATATCTGACGTGAACCGAATATGATCAGAAAAAAAGTATCACAGCTGCTGAAAAATACGATAAAAATTTCGGGTGCTGCTGTGCGGGTTGCAGTAGGCATCGGGTCTGCTGCGCTTCTCTTCTTTTCGCTCAAAAAGAAAAAAACAAAATATTAACGGTCTCAAAATAGTATTCATATTTCACCCTCTCCCAACCCTCCCCCATCAATCCCGAAAGCTTTCGGGACTCTCCCCCGGAGGGAGAGGGCAAGGGT
>JAKLQR010000161.1 GCA_022013235.1 Thermodesulfovibrionales bacterium
ATGTTTTCCTTATTCTGTCATTCCCGCTTGTTGGGAATCCTTCCGGAGCATACGTTCTATAACGACAATACAGGAATGCAAAGAAAGATTCCGGACAAGCCGGAATGACATCTTTGATACCTTGTCCCGAAAGCCTTCGGGACTGCGGGGTAATTCATTAAGTTCCCTCTCCCCTGGAGGGAGAGGGCTAGGGTGAGGGGGACCGATAATTTAGTGTGCCTATCACGAATGGTTGATAGAATATTTTTATCAGGAGAACAATGCAAGATAATTTCAATAAATGTATCGAGTCAAATATTTATTTTGAACAATGTCTGTATTATTTGGGTCAATTGTGTTTTTCAACGCCGATGGTGTAAAATTTGTATATAAATAGACGATTTACCAATTTTTATGCGTACTGTTCATGGTGTTCGCACGCGTGTGTTGAAGGGACCTAAATGCAGGACAAGATTCAGGAAGAAGTGAAAAAAAATTCCAAGAACGGCAGGATTTCTTGCCCTGTCGCGCGCAAAATAGCACAGGAGCTTGCTGTCTCCTATCAAGAGGTCGGCGTGGCTGCTGATGCGCTCAATATCAAAATAACCGACTGCGAGCTTGGTTGTTTTTAATGGACGTCCTGTTATTTGAATTAGCGCTCACCTGTTATTTTGCCGCAACAATCGTGAGTATTACCGAGCTGTTCAAGGAATCGAAGATCACAGCTCGTATTACTACCGCGCTTGCCGGATTGGGGTTTGCTCTCCATACGCTCACCATCATCTACCGCTATGGTATCGCCGGGCATATCCCTATAATAAACCCGCATGAAGCGACCTCTTTTTTCGCATGGTGTGTTGTATTCATTTTCTTTCTGCTCCAGCTCCGGTATAAAGTGAACCTCCTCGCCTCGTTTGTAATGCCGATGGTCTTCATTCTTATGCTCTCATCGTCCATGCTCCCGCGTGAGATAAAACCGCTCAGCCCGGTGCTCCAGAGCCACTGGCTCGAAATCCATATAGTCCTTGCCTTTCTCGGCAATGCCGCCTTTGCGCTTGCCTTTGGTATCGGTGTCATGTACCTTGTTCAGGAACATTATGTAAAATCAAAAAACCTCGGCGGCCTCTTCGAAAGACTGCCGAGCCTCCAAACCCTCGATGAGATAAATTATAAGCTTATCACCATCGGGTTTCCCCTGCTCACCCTCGCGATTATCACAGGGGTATTTTGGGCCGAGAGCGCATGGGGGAGCTACTGGAACTGGGACCCGAGAGAGGTTTGGTCGCTGATAACCTGGTTCATTTATGCGATTATTCTCCATGCAAGGCTTGTAGCCGGCTGGAGGGGGAGAAGGGCCGCGTTCCTTTCGATAGCAGGGTTCCTTACAATTCTCATCGCCTTTTTCGGAATTACGCTGCTTAAAAAGGGCCTCCACGTTTTCTTATGAAAATCTTTGTTGTCGGCCTGAACCATAAAGTTGCCGATGTGGAGGTCAGGGAAAAGCTGGCGTTCAACGGAGAGAAACTGGAAGAAGGACTGGCGCGCTTCCGGGAACTTCCTGAAGTTCAGGAGGCAATAATCCTGTCCACCTGCAACAGGGTGGAACTCTATGCAAATGTCACAGATACAGGAAAGGCGTCAGAATCTGTAAAGACATTTCTCTCGGAGTTCCATGCGATCAACAGGAATTCTCTCGAAAACTCGCTCTATATTTACGATGATGTCACCGCGGTGAAGCATGTGTTCAGGGTTGCATCGAGTCTCGACTCAATGGTGGTCGGCGAACCACAGATCCTTGGGCAACTGAAAGACGCCTATGAACTCGCCCTTTCCAAAAAAACCACAGGGATCCTCCTGAATAAACTTTTGAAGAAAGCGATCTCGGTGGCCAAGCGGGTCAGGACCGAAACGCACATCGCGGAGAACGCAGTGTCGATCAGTTTCGCCGCCGTGGAACTCGCAAAAAAGATTTTTACCGATTTGTCGAGATAAGTCTGCATGCTGCTCGGCGCAGGTGAGATGGCTGAACTTGCCGCCCGCCATCTCATAAACAACGGGATACAGAATGTCCTTGTTGCGAACAGGACATACGAACGCGCCTGCGACCTCTCAAAGGAATTCTACGGCAGGCCGGTGAAATTCGATGAATTCATCAACGAGATGGCGCGGACCGATATCGTGATTTGTTCGACAGGAGCTCCGACATATGTCGTGACAAAGAACCAGATGCAGAAGGTGATGAAAGAGAGAAAACAGAAGCAGGTTTTCCTTATCGATATATCCGTCCCGAGAAACCTTGACCCCGGGATAAACGATCTGGAAAATGTGTATCTCTACAACATAGACGACCTGCAGGGAGTTGTTGACTCAAATATGTTCGAGCGGCAGAAAGAGGCTGAAAAAGCGGAAAGGATTATCGCGGAAGAGATAGAGACATTCCTGAAATGGCAGGCTTCACTGGATTCTGTCCCCACCATAAGGGCGCTGAGGGACAAGGCAGAGGAGATGAAAAGGGAAGAGGTCGAAAAACTGATACATAAGTTGCCTTCCCTCGGAGACAGGGAGAAAGAGGCCATAGAATATATGGCTACAGCCCTCATGAACAAGCTTATGCATCCTCCGACCGCAGCCCTCAAGGAAGGCGGGGATGATAAGGCAAGTTTGGTTGCGCTCATAAGAAGGCTCTACGGAATAAACGGAGAAGACAAAGAATAAAGAAATAAAGAGGATATGCAGAAGTGAAAGAAAAGAAGATCATTATCGCGACACGGGGCAGCAAACTGGCGCTGTGGCAGGCCGAATTTGTACAGGCTGAGCTGAAGAAACGCAATCCTGACCTGCAGGTTGAACTCAACAAGATCAAGACAACAGGCGATAAAATTCTGGATGTCCCTCTTGCAAAGGTCGGTGGCAAGGGACTTTTTGTGAAAGAGATAGAAGAAGCTCTTCTGAGCAGGCAGGCCGACCTTGCAGTGCATAGCATGAAGGATGTGCCGACAGAATTCCCTCAGGGTCTTCACCTTGCCGTCATTTGTGAACGGGAAGACCCGCGGGACGCGTTCATTTCACACGTTCCGCATTTCATGGAGCTTCCCAAGGGAGCCAGGGTGGGAACTAGCAGCCTCAGGCGTTCCTGTCAGTTGCTCAATATCAGGCCCGATTTACTTATTCACAGTCTGCGGGGCAATGTCGAGACGAGGTTGAGGAAACTGGACGAGGGTCAGTTCGACGCTGTCATCCTGGCAACCGCAGGCGTGAAGAGGCTCGGACTGCACCACAGGATAACGGAGATTCTTCCCTTTGAGACAAGCCTCCCTGCTATCGGCCAGGGCGCAGTCGGCATTGAGTGCAGGATTGAAGATCAGTTTATCCACACGCTTATTTCGCCTCTTGATCACCGGGAAACTACTGTGTGTGTAAAGGCGGAACGGGCTTTTCTGAAGCGTCTGGAAGGGGGATGCCAGGTCCCTATAGCAGCCTATGCCCGGATTGAGCGAAGAGCGAGGGGTAAAGAGCGGAAAGCAGAGAGCGACGAGCAGAGAGTGAAGGGCGGAGAGCAGAAAGACCAAAGACCCCCCCATAATCCCCCCCTTGGTAAGGGGGGGAGCGGGGGGGTAGTCGCAGAACTCCGAACTCAGAACTTTGAACTATTGGTTATGGACGGTCTTGTCGGGAGTATCGACGGCAGCACACTTGTCCGGGGACATATTGAGGGAAGACCTGAAGAAGCAGAACATATGGGGACTGTGCTGGCCGAGGATGTTCTTTCACGAGGAGCAAAAGAGATACTGGACGTGGTCTATCAGAGGTCTTAGAGAAGCCCTTCTTTGCGTTCCATTTCCTGAAACCGTTCTCTTCGTTCCTGACAGTCAATACAGTAGATGGCAAAGGGGAGGATTTTCAGCCTTTCTTCGTTAATCTCGTCTCCGCAATCTTCACAAAGGCCGTATGTGCCTTCCCTGAATTTTCTCAGGGCTTCATCTGTTTTCTGCAGGTTTTCACGATGTATACCCAGCTGTCTCAGACTGATATCCTCAGAAAGGTCGACGACCGACCAGTCTCCATCGTCGAGCGCAGTGTCAACGAGCTGTCTTGTCTCGCCTTTTATATATTTGGATATTTCGTCCCTGGCTTCCTTCAGGATCTCTTCTCTTTTTCTCAGCAGGGACCTCCGCAGCATTTCCTTCCTC
>JAKLQR010000017.1 GCA_022013235.1 Thermodesulfovibrionales bacterium
ATACGAGTTACTTGAATGCAAATCAAAAGCTGCATATAATCTCATACGGCACCTCCTAAAGGTTAAGATTGGTTTCTTTCCTTGAGCATACCGCAAAATCGATATGCTCAGGAGGTGCCCTCTATATGATTATCAGGTGTTGGTCGCACCCCTAATGAATGCTCTGCGGTGCAAACTTGATTAAGGAAGTTTGAAGACAGAGCGCTAGCTGTAATTCACCAATTTCAATAATACTGAATTTCTTGAAAGCATTTAAAAACCTTCCTCCATCCTCTATACTCAGTTTTCAAAAAAGTGTTAGTATATGCGGGCGATTGGCAGTCTTCTGTTTTTTTGAGCGTATAGTTTAGTAATACTTAAATTATTTTATGAGGGGGACAGGATATGCCGGGAAGGGATGACATCAGGAAGGTAATGATTATCGGGTCGGGCCCGATTGTTATAGGGCAGGCATGTGAGTTCGATTATTCAGGGACACAGGCGTGCAAAGCGTTGAGAAACCTTGGATATGAGATCGTCTTGGTGAACTCGAACCCTGCAACCATCATGACCGATCCGGGAATGGCCGATGCTACCTATATTGAGCCGCTGACTGTGGAAACGATGCAGCGTATCATCGAGAAAGAAAAACCCGACGCCATCCTCCCGAATTTGGGCGGACAGACGGGATTGAATCTCTCTGCCGAACTCTTCCGCAGGGGAATACTCGATGCACATGGAGTGAAGATTATCGGGGTTCAGGCAGATGCCATAAAACGGGGCGAGGACCGTATCGCATTCAAGGAAACAATGAACATGCTCGGCATCGATATGCCGAAAAGCGAACCTGCGTTCAGTGTCGAGGAAGCGGAAGAAATTGTTTCACAACTGGGCTTCCCTGTAGTCATCCGCCCTGCGTATACCATGGGCGGTACAGGAGGAGGGCTTGTATACAATCTGGAGGAACTGAGAACTGTTGCAAGCCGAGGCCTGTCAGCGAGTCTTATCGGACAGATATTAATAGAGGAATCCGTACTCGGGTGGGAGGAACTCGAACTGGAAGTGGTACGTGACGCAAAGAACCAATGTATAACGGTCTGTTTCATCGAGAATGTTGATGCAATGGGAATCCATACCGGCGATTCATACTGTACCGCTCCAATGCTTACAATTGATCCGGCACTTCAGAAAAAATTACAGAAATATTCCTATGATATTGTCCAGGCCATCGAGGTGATCGGAGGGACGAACATACAGTTTGCCCATGACCCTGAGACCGGAAGAGTAGTCGTCATAGAAATCAACCCAAGGACATCGCGTTCTTCCGCGCTTGCCTCCAAGGCAACCGGTTTCCCGATTGCCCGTATCTCAGCACAGCTCGCTGCAGGACTCACCCTTGATGAAATCCCGTACTGGAGAGAGGGGACTCTCGATAAATATATACCCTGGGGCGATTATGTTGTCGTGAAATTTGCACGGTGGGCCTTCGAGAAATTCGAGGGAGTCGAAGACAAACTCGGAACACAGATGCGCGCTGTCGGAGAGGTAATGAGCATCGGCAAGACATACAAGGAGGCACTGCTGAAATCCATACGCTCACTCGAAATCGGCCGCTCCGGCCTCGGGTTCGCAAAAGATTTTCATGAAAAAACCCTCGAAGAACTTATGGACATGCTTTCGACCCCGACGAGTGAACGGCAGTTCCTTATGTATGAAGCACTCCGGAAAGGCGCTCCGGTTGAACAACTCTACGCAAAGACTTATATCAAGCCATGGTTTATCCTTCAGATGAAAGAACTTGTGGAACTTGAAGAAGAAATCCTCAAATACAAAGGCAAAGAGCTCCCTGACGCACTGCTCATCAGGGCAAAGAAAGACGGATTCGCAGACCGCTATCTCTCGCAGCTGCTCGGCATTTCTGAAAAAGTCGTCCGCGACCGGCGGAAAAGCATCGGGATAACACAGGCATGGGAGCCTGTGCCTGTGAGCG
The DNA here is from genome assembly GCA_022013235.1 of Thermodesulfovibrionales bacterium. Taxonomy (GTDB): domain Bacteria; phylum Nitrospirota; class Thermodesulfovibrionia; order Thermodesulfovibrionales; family SM23-35; genus JAKLQR01. The sequence continues at coordinate 1,970 of JAKLQR010000017.1, forward strand.
GAGTAGAAAATGCCGCATATTATTATTCGACATTTAATGTTCCTGATACCATGCACGTGAGTGCAAGGAAAAAGGTCATGGTGATAGGAGGCGGACCGAACAGGATAGGGCAGGGTATCGAGTTTGATTATTGCTGTGTTCATGCCGCATTTGCCCTCAGGGATGAGGGGTATGAATCGATCATGGTGAACTGCAACCCTGAAACAGTCTCGACAGATTACGACACTTCGGACAAGTTATATTTCGAGCCTGTGACGGTTGAGGACGTCCTTGGCATTTATGAAAAAGAAAAACCCGAAGGGGTAATTATCCAGTTCGGCGGACAGACCCCTCTGAACATCGCAAAAGAACTTTCAGAGGCCGGGGTGAATATTATCGGCACAACACCCGATACCATCGACCTAGCCGAAGACCGCGATCGTTTCCGCCGGATGATGAAAAAATTAGGCATACCCATGCCCGAATCCGGAATGGCAAGCACGCTTGAGCATGCGCTCCAGGTGGCGGAAAAAATAGGCTATCCTCTTATGGTAAGGCCGTCATACGTTCTGGGCGGAAGAGGAATGGAGGTTATCCATGATGAAGAAATGCTCAGGCATTATGTTATGGCGGCAGTAGGGGTTACGCCTGACCGTCCTATCCTGATCGATAAATTCCTTGAGAATGCCATCGAGGCGGAAGCAGACGCAATTTCTGATGGCAAAGACGCGTTTGTTCCTGCGGTGATGGAGCATATAGAACTTGCGGGGATACACTCAGGAGATTCTGCCTGTGTCATCCCGCCGATCAGCATCCCGGCGAGACATCTCGAAACAATTTACGAATACACGAGGAAGATTGCCATAGAACTGCATGTCGTCGGACTCATGAATATCCAGTATGCGATTGCAAATGATACCGTATTTGTTCTCGAAGCAAATCCGCGCGCATCGAGAACGGTGCCCCTAGTTTCAAAAGTATGTAACTTCCCCATGGTGCGTACAGCCATGCAGGTAATGCTCGGCAGGAAACTTGCGGACCTGAAACCCGGTTCAGTACATGTCCCCTATTTCGGGGTAAAAGAAGCAGTATTTCCGTTTAATATGTTTCCGGAAGTTGACCCCATATTGGGCCCCGAGATGCGGTCTACAGGTGAAGTCCTCGGCATGGCAGATACTTTCGGGCAGGCATTCTACAAGGCAGAAGAAGCTGCACGGCAGAAACTTCCGACAGAAGGAACCGTGCTCATAACAGTAACGGATGAAGACAAACAGGCGGCTCTTCAGGTTGCAAGACGTCTTGCGGGATTCGGTTTCAGGATCATGGCTACACGGGGAACCCATAATTTCCTCGCACAAAACGGTATTCAGGCAAAGCTGATTGACAAGATTCGCGAAGGACGTCCTCACGTTGTAGACGCCATTAAAAACAAAGAGATACACCTCATCATCAATACGCCAAGCGGGAAACTCGGCAAGCACGATGATTCCTATATCAGGAAAGCTGCAATTAAATATAAAGTCCCCCACATAACGACCATCGCTGCTGCCGTCGCTGCGGCGAGGGGAATCGAGGCCTTCCGGGTAGGGAAGAGCGACGTCAGGTCACTCCAGAGTTACCATGCGGACATAAAATAAGAAAGAACGATTCGGGCTGCCCGGCTGACAAGCTTGTCAGGTTCTCATCTTAACCTTAATCGTTGATGGTTCCTTGTGTTTCTCTTCATGCCTATGGTATAAAAAAATGTTCTCCATCTTAAATCATTACTTCAAAAAAGAGGGGTTGCCTTTGAAAAAGAGAGTGTCTTTCTGTATTCCTTTCGGAATCATCAGTGCGGTTTTGCTCTGTCTCTTCATCCATCAGCTGGATGCATCCATTCTTCTTGACCGCGTTGTTGCGGTTGTGAACAAAGAGGTAATAACCTGGAGTGACCTCTATAAAATGATGGAATCCGAAGCAGGGGATAAGATAAAAGCGATGGATGAAACCGAGCGCATGAAACTGTTCAGAGAAAACGAACCGCTTTTCCTCGAAAAACTTATTGATGTCCGGCTGCAGATCCAGGATGCGAAAAGAATTGGTTTTGAGGTCGGTCCGGCGGAGGTAAAGGAAGCAATAGAGAATATCAAAAATAAATATAGCATGAGCGATACGGAATTAGAAGAAATGCTGAAAAAAGAAGGATTGAATCTGGAGGAATACAAGAAGCAGCTCTCTGAACAGATTCTTGTCAGGCAGTACTTAAACCGGCAGGTGAGAAATAAAATTGTTATCTCCGATGAAGAGGTGGAAAATTACATAAAGGTAAACAGGGAAAATATTATTGATACCGAATCATACAAGTTACGGCAGATTTTATTCAGGAAACCAAAGGATGAGATTGAGAATAAGATGCTCGAAGAAAAGATTGCAGCGCTTGCCGAAAAGTTGAAGACAGGGGAGGATTTTGCAGCGATCGCCCAAGAAATGTCAGAAGATTCTTCCGCAAAAAATGGAGGAGACCTGGGGTTTGTCAAGAAGAGTCTCCTCGCAAAGGAATTCCTGATAGTCCTGGAGTCATTGAAGCCCGGTAATATCAGTAAACCATTCTGGACCGGGCAGGGACTACATATTATTAAACTGGAGGAGAAAACTACAGCACAAAGCCCGGAGCAAGTAAAAGAAGCTGTCAGGAAGAAAATGGAAGATGAACAGTTTCTGGCACGTTATAAAAATCTCATCAAGGGTCTCCGAGAAAAATCACATATAGAAATCAGGCTTTAGCCATGAACGAACAGAAGATGCCGGCGCTGAAAATCGGTGTTCTTGCATCAGGGAGAGGGTCGAATTTCCAAGCAATCCTTGACGCAATCGGCAAGGGCAAACTCCATGCAGAAATTGCGGTCCTCATCACTGATAACCCTTCAGCGTTTGCGATCGAACGCGCAAGAAAACATCACATTGAATATCTCGTCGTGCACCCTGCGGATTATGCTTCGCGGGAAGAGTATTTCCGCAATGTTGCAGAGGAATTGAGAACAAGGAATGCAGGGTTAATTGTTTTGGCCGGGTTCATGCGCATTGTGGGAAAGGCGCTGATCGATGCTTTCCCCAACAGGATCATGAATATTCATCCGGCGCTCCTTCCTTCTTTCCCCGGGCTGCACGGACAGAAGCAGGCGCTCGAATATGGTGTCAGGATTTCCGGATGCACCGTTCATTTCGTTGATGAAGGCATGGACACAGGACCGATAATAATACAGGCTGCGGTTCCTGTCGTTCAGGAGGATACAGAAGATACCCTCTCCGCGAGAATTCTTGAACTTGAACATAAGATATACCCTGAGGCTATCCGGCTGTTTGCTGAGGGAAGGATCGACGTTCACGGGAGAACGGTGCAGATAAAGGATTACCCTAATATACAAAGTTTCTTTACGAATCCGCCATTGGATATCTAAACCTACTTATTTCAAATGTCATAATATCATTGAAAAATTCTGCTTAAAAAACTATAATTCTTTAAAATATAAAAGATAAGCAAGCCATGTTAAAGAAAAAGTTTATGTTAATAAAAATAGTCCTTATAATTTCGTGTTTATTTCTTGTCTCGCAAACTTCTTTTTCGGCTGAAAATAAAAAAGAAGTGATGGTAATCACAGTCAACGGTGCTATCAATCCTGTAGTATCTGAATATCTCAATAAAACTATCCTGAAAGCGAATGAAAAGAAGGTCGAGGCGCTTGTGATTGAGCTTGATACTCCGGGTGGATTGGACACCTCAATGAGAACTATCGTGAAAGATATTATTGCGAGCGAGGTGCCGGTTATTGTGTTTGTATCGCCCAGCGGAAGCAGGGCTGCATCTGCTGGGGCGTTTATCACGCTTGCCGCTCATATTGCAGCAATGGCGCCGGGCACGAACATTGGCGCCGCACATCCCGTAGGTGTCGGTGAGAAGATGGATAAGACGATGTCTGAAAAGGCCACGAATGACGCAGCTGCATATATCAGATCACTCGCAGAGAAAAGAGGAAGAAACGCGCAATGGGCTGAGGATGCGGTAAGAAAAAGCATCTCATCCACAGAGAAAGAAGCGCTCGAACAGAATGTGATAGACCTGGTTGCCAATAATCTGAATTCGCTCCTCTCGGATATCGACGGCAGGAATATCGAGACAATAATGGGTGAAAAGATATTACATACGAAAGATGCTGCAGTGCAAAGGGAGGAGATCGGAATCCGGCAGAAGATACTGGGGTTTATCTCCGATCCGAACGTTGCGTATATGCTGATGCTCCTCGGTTTTTACGGACTGTTCTTTGAACTCACAAATCCCGGGTCCCTCTTCCCCGGTGTGCTCGGCGGTATCTGTCTCATCCTTGCGTTTTATGCCTTTCAGACTCTCCCGGTGAATTATGCAGGACTTCTTCTGATCATCCTTGCGATTATCCTTTTCATCCTTGAAGTGAAAATTATCTCCCACGGGGTGCTTACCATTGGGGGAATAATTGCAATGATTATCGGATCACTCATGCTTTTTGATTCCCCTGCTCCGTTCATGAAACTCTCGCTCGCCGTCATTCTTCCCGCAGTCGCAATAACGACGCTCTTTTTCACCCTGACGTTCAGACTCGCGTTTAAGGCATAT
>JAKLQR010000162.1 GCA_022013235.1 Thermodesulfovibrionales bacterium
AAATTATTGCAAAACCCTGAAAAATTGCGTTAACAGCTATCCTTAAAAAAAGCTGCAAGCCCTGTAAAGTGGAGAGAGTCAATGTAGCTAAAGAAGAAAAAAAGACATAATACTAATGATTATTTTCATTGAAAGCCCTCCTTTCTTGTGCATAAAGACAGGTCAACTTCTTTATGCTGTTGATAAGTTTACAATATTTCTCTTCTCCAATACATTCTGTGGCCACAGGACACCATAGAAGAAATTATGGTATCAATTTTTTAATTTCTGGCTATGCTCAGCACAATTATATCAGGTTTCAAGGGGGAGGACTACAGGAAGTTACAGATAAAAGGGATTTCCAATTTTAGGTTCTTGGTAACATAGGTACTGTGTATTTCAAAAATTTCCATACTATGTTGATTACTGCTCGGTGTGCACCTTAGATATCCATTCGAACCGCGATTTTGTATCCGATCCAAATGCCGGAAAATCCGCCGACCGCGCCCAGCAACAATGATGACATCGAAAGCAAACTGCCTCCCCAAAGCACGGGGATGTAACTTCCGGCGCATGATCCGACAATGGCTCCAAACATGGTAAGTTTTTTCATGCGTTATATAGCAACTTATTGCTTATTAATTTGTCCTCTGTTTTGAAAAGCTAATCCCATATTACAAATCTCTGCCGATTGACGTGCAGTGAAATTTCCTTCATGAAAATTTATTTTCGAGGTTTTCCTGTTCGTTCGCTTAATTTTAATCATGGTTCCTAAATTCGACAATTATCAGCTGATGTTTCGACCTTCGCAATAATATCTACCGGACTTACGTCTTTACCGTAATATTCTTTATTGAGGCCGTCCCCAACGTGTACATATCTACTAAAATAGCTTTTTAATCACTTTCTTTTTTTTGTATCTCTTCTTTTTTAGAGCTATCCTTGGGTGCTTCTATTTCTTCAGATTCAGATATGCCTTTTTTGAAATTCCTGATTGCGTCACCTATGCCACTTCCAAGCTGTGGAAGCTTTGTTGCACCAAATAGAACAACAACTATTATCCCAACAATGATTAACTCCGGTGTTCCAAGCATTGTATGTTTCACCTCTTTTCTTGAATGTATATCTATATTATACAATTTGGGTAATATATCGAGTTAGTTTATTGATTTCCAGTTGGACTATGCACTTTTTGATCACTCCTTAATGGTAGTCGGTTATTTCAACATTATATACGTTGGTCTTTTTGTTCTCCTATGAGGATAACTGTCTCAGGGAGGTCCTTTATCACAATATTTGAGAACCCTATTTCTGCCAACCAGCGTTTCATCTCTCTGGGGCTATAGCACCTTCCTTTTTCCGTCCCGACAAGCATATTTACCGAGAAAAGCGCGCTATGGGGCGGGGCGGTTCGCATGTCGTTGATGGGGAATTCCTGGACCACAACCCTGCCGCCGGGGTCAATGGCTTCTTTGCATTTACGGAGGAGGGCGATATTGTCTTCTGCAGAAAAGGCGTGAAATATCTGGCTTAACAGAATGAGGTCATACCCGGAACCAAAGTTCTCAATATGGAAATCACCGGCGATGAATCTGATTCCTTTCACCTTTTCTCGACGGGCAACTTTTCTGGCGATTTTAATTGTTTCAGGCAGATCGAAGACAGTGGCGTTCACCCCTCTCTTCGCTATGGCGATGGCGTTCGTACCCGGGCCCCCTCCAAGGTCAAGCATTGTTTTTACTCCTTTTATCCCTACTGCGTTGATGAGACTTTCCGTGCGCAGTTTCGCCAGGTTATGCATTCCCATGATAAATGACTCGTGGTCGAAACCGCGCCGCGCAGGACGGCCTGTCCTTACCACTTCATCCAAGACAGAAAAGTTCTGCCACATGGTGGAAGCATGCCTGATGATATCTCCCTGATAAAGCTTTGTGCCCTTTACCAGATAGCGGTTGCTGACAAGAGCATTCCTGTATCGACCATCTTTGCCTTTCCTGACAAGCCCTATGCCGGTAAGGGCATCAAGCAGTATCTCTGTTGCCCGGAGGTCAATCTTCATCTTTTTTGCAATATCTGTTGCAGATGATGATTTCTTCAGGTTCTCGAATATACCGAGGTTATTTGCCGTCAAAATAACTCTTGCTGAAACAAACCCGAGATAAAGTTTTCTCAGTCCTGCCAGATCATCCGGAACCATGTTTATTCCTCCTCTTAAGTAAAAATGATACTGCATTTATTATAAATTAGTCGCAGCGATTTATGAACTCATCAAGTGCGTAAAAGCAGGATTTCTTAATTCATTGACAGAGCATAATTATGGCAAAAAGGAAAGAATATCCGGCAGAGGGAAGATGTGATAAGATACTATGCATAAGCAACGGTAGAGGTAATTATGAAGGGTAATGATTCTTTTCAAGAGCAACCTTTCAAGTGTATTTCAATCGCCTCCAGGATCGTTTTCAATCTTCTCGTTGCCGCATTTCTGATGGCCGCTTGTGCGCATTATCCGGTGAAACAAAAGCTGGGAGAATATGATCCCAATTCCGGGTATAGGGGTAAGCTTATGAGAGT
>JAKLQR010000163.1 GCA_022013235.1 Thermodesulfovibrionales bacterium
AGCGCCATATTGCCTCCATTTCATAATACCTTATTGTAATATTATAAAATATTACTTAAGAGTATTCAAGTATATTCAGAATATGAATTCATCAGATTACCTTCAAGTCTTTTGCTTGAGCTACGGGCATTCACAGCGATTTTTCACAAACAATCCACGTAACCCCTTGTGAAAATTAGAGTTATGAACAGAATCCGCATTTGTCACTAGGGAAACCACTTAAATTGATGTAACCTATTGATATTAATTATTATTTTGAATGCCTATAAAATAGGCAAACTAATGGATTCTTTGGAATGAAGGGTATCCATTGGTGTTTTCAACCTGGAAATTAACAGTATACTGACAAAACCTGTTAGTTAATGGATTGAACTTGATATTCACTGCAGTTTGCTGCAGGGTTGTTTATTCATTGATTTTCGCGAGCTTAAAAAATATAGATGAAGAAATTCAGAATCCTGTCAGGAGGGAAGGTCTACCGAACTATCGTTTTCTTCAGTGCCTTGATCGGATTGGAGATGCTGTGCATGAACCAGCCGTTCTTGTTTTTTTTCTGCAAATCTGTAATGCCTTCCTGGGCTTTTACGTGCGTTGGTTCAACTCTGAGCGCCATTTCGAAGTTCTCCCGAGCACGGTATGACAGGTTCATGGCTTGATAGATATACCCGGCCTCTACCAGATAATCAGCGTTTGAAGGATCAAGCTTGTGCGCCTCCCTGATTGTTTTTTCGGCTTCCTGGAGTTTTCCGAGTTTGAGAAGGGTTTTGGCGTAATAGTAGAAATACTTCCCCGATGAGTTATCCAGGGATACTGACTTTTGAAGAAACATTTCAGCTGCTGAGAGATTATCATTCCAGAATTCGACAATTCCCTTTTCGAATTCCTGACGGGCGAATGCCTTGTTTGAGACAACTTTCTGCTTTTCCGGCATCGGTGGCGTCGCATAGGTTACCTGCGGTCCGGAATTCATGAGAGTCTTGTACGCGTCATTCAGATATGCAGAGAGGGCGGTCAGTTTTTCTTTCAGCACAGGAGGAAAATGAGGATATCTGTCGGGATGGAATTCCTTGACCTTTTTGTAATACGCTTTCCTAATATCTTCCATGGCGGCAGAATTGCTGATGTTCAATATCTCGTAATAACTGAGGCTGTTTTTCTCTTGCCTGCGGTAGATGTCCTCAATTTTCTTTGTAAATTCTGCGGAACATGCGGTTTCCTGTTCAATCGGGACATTCTCATGGTCTCTGCCGGGTACTATGGTACAAGCCTCTTCCTCCGACCCTCTTCCTGAAATGTTGTCATGATGTGGATCTCCGTGGAGTGCGCTCAGGGTTTTCACCTGCATCGTGTTAGCCTGTACATCAAGATTGATAACATTGACAAGTTCTTCTAATTTATCATCCGCACTGTTCGTAAATTGCATGCCGGCAATATAGAAGGGCGTAATGTTCCCGTGGGCATCCCCTGTCCCCGCTACCAGGAGAGACCACTCAACAGTGGTTTTCACGAATACCATTTTCTCTTTATACCCTATCTTCAGGACATAAGTCTTGCCGATATCGAGCCTCCTGTCCGCCTTTATCAGGACGCCGCTTATGCTGATGTTGATGACTTTCACCTCACTCGCAGAGGGCATTTCGCTCATCACTTTCAGATGCTCTATCTGCAGTCTCTTCTGCTTTCTTCTCTCCTGCACGGGATACCTGACGCCTTTCTTTGCGACCCCATAGTTATAACAGGAGACATTCTGAAAATCCCGGGGGGCATTGTTTTGTTCTGCAGTCGTTCCGTCTCTTCCGAGAACAGCTTTTACAAAATCGATAAACGGTTCATCCTTTTCGATTATTTCAATGCCCATGCCGTTCTTTTTAGTAGTGAGATTAGTTCTCAGGGTTCTTCTCACAATGCCTTTGAGAGAGGATGTCTTATTGTTTGGGAGCATGAGTTCAATGCGTATAGGGGTGTTTGCGGGCAACCCCCTAAATGTCCTTATAAAGAGACCACCTTCGGAAAGATCACTCGATATGCCGGTAAATTTGCTCTGATCGACAAAAAAAGTGGTTGTCAGCCTTTTAATGAACCTCGGGTGCTTTCTTCTGTCTGCATTGTTTTTTGTTTTTGACATGGTATTGTATTTTCTGATATGCGGTATTTATCCTAAACTAAACATGTTCTCCTGCCGCCCTTGAATATTTTTAATATTCGTATCGTGATCCAATGCCTATTTATTTTATTATCTGTTGCGATTATCCTCCCGTCAATCCTACCTGAGTAGGGGGTGGAATATTATTTCTCCGGACCGGACGCAATTGAGGACCTTGTACGCAACGTGCAGATGTGATTGAAATCACATATTTTAGGCGGCATTCTCTGTTATAAAGAAAAAGGATATTCATAAATATGGCATCAATCCTTCCTCCCCCCTCTGTCACTCCGCAGAGGGGATTTTTTTGTTTCCCCTACCCAGGTAGGATTGACTGATGGAGAGTTTTTTGTAATAAATAAAGGAAGAAAATTAGTTCACCTCCAATTTTTATTCCCTCCTTGTCCAAATTTCCCTCGTGGGGGGGATTTTTTGTTTGCCTAATCGCAGGAGACGTTACAATGCATAAGGATATTTTTCAAATACAGTATTACCCCGATTTACAAGTATCGTTCCTATCGGTAATATTCTTTCTTATATATGTCAACCTATCTCTGCCCTCCGGGTATCTTTGATACACGGAGGGTTTTTTAAGGACAAAGACCGGATACTCCGATAAAAAAATAATGCAAAACAGTGCAAAATGTGGTAATAATATCAGGCAATAAATATAATTGAATAAAAAACTTCATCTGAGAATGGACGCAAGGGGGGATTATGTTGATAACGGTTATGTATCAGGACGGGAGAGTTGGCATGGTTGAGCATATGAAACTTGATTCGCTGATAAAAACTAAAAAGATCAAACAGTTTATGAGGGCTGAAGGATGGGTCTGTGTTGATACAGACCCGATAAGAAAATGCGAAAACGGAGAAGGTTTTTGCGGCAAACAGAAAAGACAGAACCGTTGAGGGTTGTCTTGCCGGCGCCCGGTTCCCCGGTAAGCGGAACATTTTGTCAGAGCCATTTTTTTCTTCTGAAATAAATCAACATGGAGATGCCGATAGCAGTCATGACAAGCAGGATGAGCGGATAGCCCAGTCGCCATTCAAGCTCCGGCATAGATTTGAAATTCATGCCGTAAATTCCTGCAATAAAGGTGAGGGGCATGAATATCGTCGCAATAATCGTCAACACTTTCATCACTGCATTGATTCTGTTGCTGATGTTCGAGAGGTAGATGTCGAGGATGCCTGCAAGGATATCACGGAAGGCTTCGATGGTTTCAATGATACGGATCGTATGGTCATAGACATCCCTCAGATAAGGGTGGATGGAATCAGTGATGAGCGCCGAATCCCCCCTTCCCATGATGTTCAATACTTCACGCAAAGGCCATATTGATCTCCGCACATTGATCAGCTGCCTTTTCAACTGGTGAATGTCATTGATGATCTTCTGTTCAGGGTTCTCGACCACCTCATCTTCGAGGGTCTCTATCCTTTCTCCCAGTTTTTCGAGAATAGTAAAATAATGGTCCACAATTGCATCGATGAGTGAATATGCAAGGTAGTCCGCACCCATTTTTCTGATGCGTCCTTTACCGTTTCTGATCCTTTCCCTGATTGGGGAAAGGATCTTGTCCTTTATGCCCTCCTGAAATGAGACCAGAAATCCGGAGCCGAGACAGAGGCTCACCTGCTCGATGTCTATGGAGTCTGTTTTGTCTTCGTAGGAAAGCATTTTCAGGACAATAAAGAGATAATCTCCGTAGTCCTCTATTTTCGGGAACTGTTCGGTATTGACAATATCTTCTAAGGTAAGAGGATGGAGGTTGAAGAGTGCCCCGACTTTTTCGATAACCCCCAGGTTATGGACGCCGTCGATATTTATCCATGTCACAACAGATTTATCCTCCGGAGGGACGTATTCGTCAAGGCTTGATATGTCTCTTTCCCTGAATTCTGGTTCATCATATTCGATAATGGTTATCCTGGTTTTTTCATCCTTTTTCCCCCCTATATGGAAGAGTGTCCCTGGTGGAAGGCCGACCTTTTCCGATATTTTCCCTCCAGTTCCGTCCATTCTTATCCACCTCGCTTTCACCGTTTTCCGGTACCGTCCGGTATCATAATAATACCACGAATATGGAACCCATTGAGCCGATTATGATGAACGGAGTATGATAGAATTAACAGATCTATGAAAAGAATACACAGAGCCATACTGAAAGAACTTGCCCTTACGTTTCTGTTGAGTCTAGCCTCGCTGAATTTTATCCTCATGATGGAGAAACTGCTCCGGCTGAGCAGGATTCTTTCCGGCATAGGGACATCGGTATTCGATATGGTCAAAATCATTCTTTTACTCCAGCCCCAGTTATTCCTGCTCACTATCCCGATGGCCCTCCTGCTTTCCACCCTGTTCGTCTATGCCCGCATGAATATCGACAATGAACTGGTCATCCTGAGGACGAGTGGAATGAACTTCTGGGAGGTTTCGAAGCCGGTCATTCTGCTCGGAGGTTTGTGTTTCCTGGTAAATTTTACCGTCAGCCTATATATAGGTCCGAAGAGCAGCATAATCCTCCGTGAGGAGATTACGAACATTATCCGCGAACGCGCTCCGTTTGCAATCGAGGAAGGCCAGTTTACCACCCTGTTCAGGGATACCGTACTTTTTGTGAAAGACAAAACCGACGACAAGACAATGCAGGGGATCTTTCTCTACGACAACAGAAACAAAAATGAACCGAAGGTGCTCGTCGCAAAACAGGGGACAGTCTCTACAAAGGAGGGTTTGAATATTGCCTTTTTTCTTACGGACGGGTCTCTCAATATGATAAAAGGGAACAAGACAACAGAGCT
>JAKLQR010000164.1 GCA_022013235.1 Thermodesulfovibrionales bacterium
CATGGTGCGGAAACGCGCTACCTGATTGATGTCCGGATATGAGGTGACACCGCCCACGACAATATTCTGGTAATGAGGGGTTCTGCCGCCCCAGATGGCGCCCATATTTCTTGCCTTGGCATTCATCTTCAGGGCGTCAATATAGTGTTTTACGGCTGTGGTGACAATCTCGGGGTCCTTGACAGAAAACTCGTCCGGCTCATATCGGGGAGTGAGAGGGAACGTATCCCTGGATTTTACGAGCGATACTATTTTATCCTTCACTGCCAGCAGGTCCTTGTCTTTTCCTGAATAGTCGGCGATCGCCATGATATCGATGTAGTCAAGAGCGCTGAGCTGGTAGAAATGGATCATATGATCGTAAATAAACTCTGCACCCATGACGAGGTTCCTGATAAGGGTCCCTCCCCAGGGGACCTTGGCTCCAAACGCAGCATCGAGTGCGCGGGCCGACGCCATCTGATGAACGCTATAGCAGACGCCGCAGAAGCGGCTCGTCACATATGATGCGTCCCTCGGGTCTTTACCGATCAACAGTGCTTCAAACCCCCGCGCCATGGTCCCGCTGCTCCAGGCGTCCTTGACTTTCCCGTCCTCGATCTCAACATCGATCTTCAGGTGACCTTCAATTCTTGTAACAGGATCTATAGTAATTTTCTTTGCCATGTATTCTCACCTCCTTCTATGTATTCTCTTTGTCCGGTTTTTCGTTCTGTGCGTATATCTTCTTGAGCGTTTCAGCCTCTGCGGTATAGAGAGGCGTCATCTGCGCATAAAAACCGGGTTCGGCACACCCGTTGCATACACTCCCGCAATCGATGCAGAAGTTGATGCCGTCGTTCCATCTCCTGATAGGGCAGTCTGCGTGCGTTAACGGCCCCTTGCATCCCTTCTGGATCATGCACCATTCTTTCTGCTTCGGGTCATTCCAGTCCGTCAGGAATTCACCTGCGTTGAAGTGTCCTCTCCTTCTGCAGTTGTCGTGGATGAGTTCACGGTAATACATAAGCGGACGCCCGAATTTATCAAGCTCAGGGACCTTGCCTGTTGCAAGATAATAGAGGATTGTGCCCGCGAGCCTGTCCGGATGTACGGGACAGGTAGGGATATTGATAACAGTCTTTTTGGGCAGCGCTTTATCCAGTCCAATGCCTTTGGTAGGTGTGGCAGCCGGAATTCCGCCGTATGTCGCACATGCTCCGACCGCGATTATCGCGCCGGCTTTTGCAGCGGCCTCTTCAAGTATCTTTCTGAAGGGACGCCCTCCGATCATACAGTAACGGTCGTCCGCGCTCGGCACCGAACCTTCAACAATCAGCACATAGCCGCCTTTTTTTAGCGTCTCTTCATATGCCTTTTCTGCGAAATGTCCGGCGGCCGCCATAACGGTTTCATGATATCTCAGGGATATTGTATCAAGGATTATTGAGGAAGCGGGCGGATTGAGTATCTGGGTAAAGGCTATTGTACAGCCGGCACAATCCTGTCCCTCCAGCCATATAACAGGAGGTTTCTTTGATGCGGTCTCCATGGCCCGGGCTATTCCCGCCGTGAATTCGAATTCGGAGAGACCGAACAACGCCGCTGTCGCAGTACAATATTTCAGGAAATCGCGGCGGCTTACCCCTTTCAATTCCAATTCTGTTTCGAGATCTTTGCTGAGGATAAATTCTTCTTTCATAATTCACCTCCTTGAAGGTTATGGTTCACAATGCAAAAACCCATGTATCAGTAACTATGAGTTTTTCCTCACCTCCCCCCCGACTTGCCTCATTAGATTCTCACATGTATTTCCCTGTTTGTCAAAAAAATGCACGTATCAATCGTATCATAAACAATTCCTACAATCAAGCATATGCTTTCATTATAATCGCTTATAGATATACAGTAATATATTTATAAGCAAACGCAATGCCATATTTCAATTAATTGTTTTCGCCGGTTATTTCTGGAAGGGGGGAGAGTACGTCAGGACAATATTCCCTGATCTCAGGTAAAAATTCCTTGCGGTTCACTTAAAGCTTCATTCAACGCCCTACGCATGATTTCTCTGTCAGGCTTCCTGCCTGTCCAGAGTTCAAATGCAAGCGCTCCCTGCCATAAGAGCATCCCGAGGCCGTTGAGGACGATGCACTGCAGTTTCGACGCTTCCTTCTGGAGCATCGTCTCTTTATAGCTAAGGTCATACACAATTTGTCCTTCTCTGAGGGCCCCTGTATTTATCGGCAACGGGTCCTCCTCTCTCAATCCGAGTGGGGTCGCGTTGATGATTATCTGAAACCTGCCCAGGTCTGACAAATCTTCTATATGATAACTATTGTTTTTTATCCTGCACAAATCCTGAACAAACCGCTTTGCTTTTTCTCTTGTTCTTCCCTGAATAAAAAGACTGTTTGCTTTCTGACAGAGGTAATAGCCAACCGCCCTTGCACTTCCGCCTGCGCCTATGATAAGGATGTCCTTTCCTTCTGACGAAATTCCTTTCTCTGCAAGCGATTCCATGAATCCCCTCCCGTCAGTGTTGTATCCCGTCAGTCTTCCTTCGTTGTTGACTACCGTATTCACCGCGCCGATAAACAAAGCTTCTTCATTCATATGGTCAAGCAAGGGGATGATCTTTTCTTTGTGAGGAACTGTTACATTCACTCCGGCAAGGTTGAGCGCCCTCACTGACTGAACGGCCTGGCCGAGAAAATCCGGATGAACAAGGAAGGGGACATAGCAGTAATCCAGACCGAGAACCTGAAATGCAGCATTATGCATTGCAGGCGACAGCGTATGTTCAATCGGATATCCAAAAATTCCTGTAATCTTTGTCTTACCGTTTATTTTCATACGCTCCTCATTATGGACTATTGTACCTGAAAACCGTTCATTCATAAATCCGGGTGAGTCTAAATCCTTTCCTCATAGCGCGTGATAAGAACAGCATATCCCTCTTCTGCAAGGGTCTTTGCGAATGTGTATGCCTCACCTCTCAGGGTATATTTTCCTATCCTTACCCGGAAGAACGTATCGCCTTTGATTTCAGCGTTCATGATATACACCTTTTCATACTTGAGTTCGAGAGAATTTTTCAGGCGGACTGCATTCCCGTAGTCGTTGAAAGAACCGACCTGAATGGTGAACGGTCCGCTGCGGGATATATATTTGACCTCTCTGATATATGCGATATCTCTCCCCATATGCTCTATATAGACAGGCCCGGTGCCTTTCCCTATGAGCCCTATTTCCTTCGCAACGGCATAGGAAAGATCTATGTCTCTCCCTGCGACGAAAGGTCCCCTGTCGTTCA
>JAKLQR010000165.1 GCA_022013235.1 Thermodesulfovibrionales bacterium
CCAATACTCCTCATCGAATCCCCCAACCTCTTCAAATGCATACTTTCGTACCAAGAGACAGGCGGCTGTTAGAACTTGGTAGGTGCAGGGCTGATTGGCTTTAGGAAAATCATCCTTTTGCCCGTAATAAATATGCCGTGCAACCAGAGGGTCAGGCAGTTTTTTGTCATCAAGAACAACAACCCCTGCATGTTGGATGGTATTATCCGGGAACAGCATTTTGCTCCCAACTGCTGCTACGGTTGGATCGTTATTTAATACGTGCAAAAGGGGCTCAATCCAACCAGGCTGGACCTCGGTGTCATTATTGAGAAACAAAATACAATTACTTTCGGCAGCACGGGCACCCTGATTACACGACCGTGAAAAGCCGAGATTTTCGTAGTTGGTCAGGACGCGAAGCCGATGATACCTCTTCAAAGCCTCTTTGAGAAACTCCGGCGTGCTATCGGTTGAGGCATTGTCCACTACAATAACCTCAAAATCGTTTTTTGCCGGTGTGTTTTTGTAGAGTGTTTCCAGGCATTGTTGGGTAAATTCAACCTTATTAAATACTGGGATAATGATGGAAAACCGGACCAATCCGACCATTGGCCGGTCACGATCCCGGTCCTTCAAATTAATGGAATAAGCAACCAAAGGTCGGTGTGGGCGCGGACTCGAAAGCCCCATTCTCTTCCCATCAAAGCGGAGCTGCTTCCAGGCAGCACGCCCTTTCTGCTCTGCACCAGGTTGAAGCTGTTCCTGTTCAGCATGCCGACGAAAATAACTGAGTGTTTCAGTATAGTAAATTGCATTTCCCTTGCTCAATAAATTCAGCCACATTGCTACATCTACATTCCATGTAACAGGGCGGCCGGCAAAACTCAGGATATTGGGACGATTGTGGAGTAGATCTTCTTTGCGGAACATTACCGTACTTGGTTCACCAATGAAATTGACTTGAGTGGCTAAAACCGCATTAGCCAGTGAGGGCCCATCGATTATGCTGTCTTTCTCTACGGGTCGTTTTGTTTCCGGCATTTCAGATAAAGGATTTCCTTTTGAATCAATACACTGCCGGTGGGAGGTAACCAATGTTATGTCAGGCCATAGGCTTAGGCCTTGAGCCATGCGTTCAACACATGATAGATGAAGCACGTCATCATCATTCAGGAATTTGATGTATTCGCCCGTGGCCATATTGAAACATTGGATATAGTTGTCGTATGCCCCTAAAGATGGCTGATTCCTTATATACCTGATTCGCTGATCTGATTTTGTGTGCTCTGCGACTATTTTTCCAATTTCGTCCCCGGGGGAATCGTCAGAAACAATGATCTCAATACGACGATAGGTTTGTTTGATAGCGCTTTCTAAGGAAATTCGAAAGTATCTCGGATTGTACGCAGGAATCAAGATGCTCACGAGGGGTCTTATCGCCCCTTCTCGACGTAGGAGTTTAATAAATTCGATGATGAGATTAGAATCCTCACGCCATTCTATTCCTCGAAACGCTTCTTCATCACTTTCCCCGAAGGCACATCGTTTTAAAAAGGAAAGTCCAGCGTAACCGGCCATCCTTACTAGTTCTTCTTCGTTGTAAAGCCATTTGTGGCCCCATTCTCGCATGGAGACATTCAGCATTTCACAACGGTTTTCAATCCAGTCGTACCCAAAATCTCTCAACCAGGCTTGTTCTCGCCAATTGTTACTACGATATCGTTTTACAACTTTGTCCAGATCGGGGGTCGCGATTCGGACAATGCCATTTGAGCGCAATACTCTGCGACATTCACGAAAGAAAGCCAGGCCCTCCGTCTGTGACAAATGTTCTATGAAATGTTCGCTAAAAATTCCTGCTACAGAATTATTCCTGAACGGCAGCCCTTGGGTTACATTCCCTTGAAGGTCGGCAGCGGGATCTATGTCTATGTTGATAAACCCCGGGGTTTTCATATTTCCGCAACCTACGTTTAAGAAAATATCTTTCATAATTTAACTGCCTTTCCCTACTCAAACCAAAATTTTTTATAATTGAGATTTCACATAGCTTCTTGGAACTCCTTAGTCCTTAAGAAGACTGGCAATCTATAGTTTTTGAAAAGAACCTGTCTGTGTCGAATTTGAGAAGATAATTCTTAACTGCAAATACTGGATCAAATTAAGCTGCTGGCTTTAATACCTCACCACACGTAGGCTCCAGGAAGATTAGCTAAAGTAAAAACCTTTAGAAGATCTCTGCAGTGATCGTGGTAACTTTCACATTTTACATCTTGCTTTGGCCAAATCATCCTAATCCAAAATGCCTCGGGTAACCACCATCCTAATGATCTCGCAGATTTTGCTTATGTCGTTGGGCTCAATCGCAGTACCTGTAGGGAGGGCAACAACACGGTTGACCAGCACTTCGGTTTCAGGCAGCAGCAATCTGGCATGTGGAAAGTATGAACGATAAGGCTCCATACGATGGCAGCCGGGATAAAAATAGCGCCGTGCAAGAATGTTTTCCGCCCACAGTATCTTAAGTAAGTCGTCTTGGCTAATCCCAGCAACAGACTCGTCGATTTCAAAGATGATATAGTGATAGTTGCATTTTTCAGTTTCATCATAAGCCAGCAAGCTAATACCTGGGGTATTTCTTAACTCTTCCTGGTACTGTTTATAATTCCTGTAGTTAACATTAATAAATTCAGGGAGACTTTCCAGCGAAGTCAAACCCATAGCTGCGGACAATTCACTCATCTTTCCGTTCGTACCGATGTACGTAACGTCATCATAACCAGCGAAGCCGAAGTTTTTCATGAGTCGTATCTTCGCAGCTAGATCATCATTGTTTGTCACAACTGCCCCTCCCTCGAACGAATTTAGGACCTTGGTAGCGTGAAAACTAAAGACCTCAGCATCGCCAAAACCTCCTATCATCTTCCCTTTGTGAGAACAGCCAAAGGCGTGAGAAGCATCAAACAGTAATTTGAGACCATGTTTCTTAGCGATCCCTGACAACCCTGCAACGTCACAGGGACGTCCCCATAGATGTACACCAATAATGCCCGTCGTTCTGGGTGTAATCATATCGTTCAGACGTGACGGATCGATGTTGTGGGTTGTTGGGTCAATGTCACAAAATACCGGAGTAATTTGCTGCCACTGCAAAGCATGAGCGGTCGCGACGAAAGTAAATGATGGAACTAAGACTTCCCCTTTGAGTTCAGTCGCCCTGATAGCAATTTCGAGAGCCACAGTCGCATTGCACATCACAATGCAATGTTTTACACCAATCATTTCGCTAATCTTGTGCTCAAACTCCTGAACATAGAGTCCGTTGTTCGTCAACCAGCAACGGTCCAAGATATCGTTAACACGTTCCAAGAAGCCCCGTCGGTTGCCAATGTTTGGACGCCCTACATGTAGCTCTTCTTCAAAAGCTGGTTGGCCTCCAAAAACCCCTAGCTTGTCTATTCCTTCTTTGGATTCCAAAGAACGACAGGGATAGAGAAATTCACCAGTACTATACAGTCGTGTTTCCTTATCTATTCTAATCATTTTCTTATTATATGTTATGTGCCCTTTCTCCGCTTGCTGGGCTTGCGTTGAATTTTAGGAATATAGTTGCCTTGGTAGTCATATAATTCAGATCTCAACTTAACCTCAAGCTCGATTATCTTATCTCTCTGCCGTGTCTTGAATGGCCGGGCAGGTGAGCCAACGTATATAGTCCAAGGATCACAGTCTTTGGTGACCAAGCTATTGGCTCCTATCGCCGCCCCTTCACCAATAGTGACGCCAGGAAAAATAACGGTGTTTGCGCCAATAATCACGTGCTTTTTGATATGGACGGATGAGCGTA
Organism: Thermodesulfovibrionales bacterium; assembly: GCA_022013235.1. GTDB lineage: Bacteria > Nitrospirota > Thermodesulfovibrionia > Thermodesulfovibrionales > SM23-35 > JAKLQR01. Next base: position 3,830 of record JAKLQR010000165.1, read on the forward strand.
TAGGAAGACGGTAAGGGGAAGGAACTGCGGGATTAGTCAAGCTCCCTCCCAAATAGTCTTCATTTCCCGTAAACACTCGAACGCCACTAGAAATACCTGCGAAATCTTCCATGATCAGGTAACCGCCACCTAGCACAGAACTGAAAGCACCAATGTGTATAAAGCTCGCCAGGATTGTTTCCTCGCCGGCCATCATAAATACGAAGTCATCAATGATGACAGAATCACCGATCGAAATTCTTTCTGGCGACAGAATCTGGGCTTTTGCCCAGATGAAAACATCTTGACCAACTCTCCGAAATGGTAACTGGTAAGCTTGGTTAACCATAGTGCTATATGTCGATACGCTTATCCCTCAGCGTCCTATCAACTTTCTTGAGTATCTTAGGGACGGCGGTTAGCAAAAAATGAATACAGAGCATATTAAATGTCCAAATATTGATTCCTCAGTTTGCCATGTTTTTTCTTCTCCAAAACCTGGGGAGGGACTTCAGACATCATAGGTTTTTCATTTAGTGTATGGCCTCTTTTTTTCAATTTGAATACTTCTGTGGGCAACTGTTTCTCTTCAGCAGCATGCTTTTCGGATGCTGGGAGATAGATCTTGAAGGTGGTACCATGCCCATTTTTGGAATAGACATCTATGTACCCGCCCTGGGCCTTTACGATGCCGTAAACAGAAGCCAA
>JAKLQR010000166.1 GCA_022013235.1 Thermodesulfovibrionales bacterium
ATTTATTGAACAAATACAGGATGAAGCAGCCGAATATGATGTTATTCTCTCTATGGCGTGCGGTGCAGGGGTACAGGGAGTGACCGAGAAGCTGAAAGGCAAGTTGGTACTGCCTGCAATGAATACAAGGTTCATGGGGATGACGGATGGAAAAGGGACCTGGACGGAGGTCTGCACAGGCTGTGGCGACTGTGTGCTTGCCCTGACAGGAGGGATATGTCCGGTAACCACATGCCCGAAGGGCATCCTCAACGGACCGTGCGGCGGGAATAAAAAGGGAAAGTGCGAAGTGAGTCCTGATGTGCCGTGTGCCTGGGTAAGGATTTATGAGCAGTTGAAAGAATTGGGCAGGCTTGATCTGATGAAAAGAGAGCTGGAAGCAAAGGACTGGTCAAGGAAACAGAGACCGGGGAAGTACCGCGTAGAAGAGGAAGAAACCGAAAAGGTTTCATAAGACAAGAAGTAGTTTTTCTGTAGCTCTGCGTTCTTCATTATCCCAGGGAATGCATCTGAGGTATTTTGGGTAACCATTTTTTAATTCCATTAATCCTATGCTGACTCAAAATAAAGTCGCGATAATCGGTGCGGGAGTAGTCGGAACGGCGCTCGGATATCTGTTAAAGAAGAAAGGGTACCGGATTGTTGGTATCGGGAGCAGGACGATCCGTTCAGCGAGGAATGCACGGAAGGTTATCGGAGAGGGCAGGGCGTCTGCGAATCTTGCAGGCATGGCGAAGATTGCAGATATTGTCTTCCTCACAACGTCAGACAGGGCGATTGGGGAAACGTGCAGGATGATAGCCTCGGAAGGGGGATTTCATCAAGGCTCGATCGTCTTTCATACCTGTGGCGCATTGTCCTCGGGAATCTTAAATCCTGCAAAAAAGAGAGGCGCAGCCGTGGCTTCGCTGCATCCTCTCCAGAGCCTTGCGAATGTCCGGAAAGCAATCAAAAATATTCCTGGCTCCTTCTTCTCTCTGGAGGGAGATGCAGATGCGGTTGCCGCAGGGAGAAAAATTGTGAAAGCATTGCGGGGGAGGGAGATTCCCCTTGATTCCGCTAAGAAGCCTCTCTACCATGCGGGAGCTGTAGCTGCATCGAATTTCCTCGTTGCAACTATCGGGTTCAGTCTGGAATTGTTCGAGGCGGCAGGCATCGGCAGGGACGAGTCCCTGCACGCCCTGATGCCTTTGATACAGGGGACCATAAAAAATGTTCAGGCGCTCGGTATCCCTCAATCACTCACCGGACCCATAGCGAGAGGAGATACCGGTGTTGTCAGGGACCATCTGAAGGCGCTCTCAAAGGAGAGACCCGAACTGCTCAGACTCTATGCAGAGATCGGCAAATATACCGTCAAGCTCGGCGTCGAAAAGGGCACGCTGAAAGACTCTGCGGCAAAAAAGATTGTTTCCTTACTGGACAGAGAATACATATAATAAGGAGTTCATAAGTAAAGCCCCCTCACCCTTGCCCTCTCCCGCCAGGGGAGAGGGTTGTAATACTACCCCTCCCTTGAGGGGAGGGGATGAAGGGGAGGGTGATGTATGTGGCTTTACTTATGAACTGATTAGTAATAGACGAAAAAGAAAGGAACAAAAATAACGGTATGAAGGTTCTTGTTGTCGACAGCGGGGGAAGGGGTCATTCCATTGCCTGGCAGTTCAAAAATGATCCAAACGTGAAAGAAGTCATCTGTGCTCCGGGAAATGCGGGGATTGCAAAAGAGATCCGATGTGAAAATGCACGGACGAATGAAGAGATTCTCGCACTTGCAAAGAAGGAAAAGGTTGACCTTGTCTTTGTCGGTCCGGAAAGTCCGCTCACAAACGGTATTGTGGATCTTTTTGCGAAAGAGACCATCCCCATTGTCGGTCCTGTAAAAAAGGCCAGTATCCTGGAAGGAAGCAAGGCCTATGCGAAACTGCTGTGCAGAGAGCTGGGAGTCCCGGTTGCCGAGTTCGAAGTATTTGAAGACCCCGATGCTGCAAAAGACTATATTGAAAGCCTGCCGTATCCTGTTGTGGTCAAGGCGGACGGGCTTGCCCAGGGGAAAGGATCTCTTGTCTGTTCCACTACCGATGAGGCCCTGCATGCGGTCAACCAGCTGATGGTGGAGAGGGTCTTCGGCGATTCAGGCCGGAAGGTGGTCGTCGAACAAAGACTTTTCGGAACGGAAATATCTTTTTTCGTGTTCACCGACGGGAATGCAATCGCAGCAATGCCTGTCGCCCAGGATTACAAAAGAGCTTTTGACAACGATGAAGGTATGAATACAGGCGGCATGGGATCCTATTCGCCGCATCGACTGGAAGGCGAAGAACTCACCCGCCTTGTATCAGAAAAGGTTGCCTTGCCGCTGATTCAGGGTTTTAGAGAAAAGGAGAACTGTGAGTATAAAGGGATTCTCTATATGGGGCTCATGCTTGTTGGAGACACTCCGTATCTTCTGGAGGCAAACGTCCGTTTCGGTGACCCCGAAGCAGAAGTGATCCTCCCCCGGTTGAAGACCCCCCTCAGTGATATCAGCTTCCAGATCATACGCGGAGTTCTCAGTGACAGAGAAGTCGAATGGAGCAGGGACTATTACTGTGATGTTGTTGCAGCAGCCGGAAGAACCCGGCAGATGAAAAACGGAAAGAGCAAGGGATGGTACCCGGGATATCCCAGCAGATATGGCAAGGGGCATCCGATTTCAGGCCTCGATAAAATTGAAAACCCGGACTGTAAGATATTTTTTGCCGGAGTCGGCATATCAGAAAGAAAAGGGTTTGTTACCGACGGCGGGAGGGTTCTCCATGTAGTGGGAAGGGGAACTACACTCAGGGAAGCACGGGAGGTAGCATACAGAAACATCAAAAAGATTCATTTCGAAGGGATCAGATACCGAACAGACATTGGGAGAGAATAACCAATAACCAATAACCAGACTATGTTTAATCACCAATTATCAATGATACAAACATCACATATTCAGCAGTCAATAATTGATGATCGAAATGTATTCGGCAACTGGTAAATGGGTATCGAGAGATAGGAGGCAATGATGACGTTTCGAGAGACGCTCAATGCAGGACAGTTTGTGGTAACGGCCGAAATCGGCCCCCCGAAGGGGACAGATATCACCGAGATGACCGAAAATATTCACCTGCTCAAAGGAAAAATCCACGCTGCAAACGTGACAGACAACCAGTCTGCCGTTATGAGGATTTGTTCCCTTGCTGTGTGCAGGATTGCTCTGGATAACGGCCTTGAGCCGATACTCCAGATGACCTGCCGCGACCGGAACAGGATAGGACTCCAGTCGGACCTGCTGGGCGCCCATGTGCTCGGCATACGGAACGTGCTTTGCATGACTGGTGACTATGTATCTGCAGGAGACCATAAGGATGCGAAACCGGTCTATGATGTCGAATCAGTGCAGTTGTTGAGGATCGTCGACGGCCTGAACCGCGGGAAGGACATGTCGGGGAATGACCTGAAGGGCCCGACAGACTTTTTCAGGGGCGCTGTAGTTACACCCGAGACCGACTACATCGAACCGCAGCTCATGAAATTCGAAAAGAAAATTAATGCAGGGGCAAAGTTTTTTCAGACACAGGCAATATACGATATCGAAAAGTTCAAGGAGTTTATGAGCTACGTGCGGAAATTTCCGGTAAAAATGCTTGCAGGGATAGTTGTCCTGAAGTCGGCAGGCATGGCAAACTTCATGAACAAAAATGTGCCCGGCATACGGGTTCCCCAGGAGCTTATTGACGAGATCAAGGCCGCAGGCAAGGAAAAGGCGCTTGAGACAGGATTGGACATCGCTGCACGGCACATCCGTCAGCTCAAGGAAGAAGGCATATGCGACGGCGTCCATATAATGGCAATCGGCATAGAGCACAAGGTGCCTGTCATCATGGAAAGGGCAGGGCTGCTCTGAAATCAAAAGAGCGGAGAGAGAATGAAATGAAAAAGAAGCGGAGAAGCACGGAGGATACACGGAAGTGGTTCAGGTACCAGTTTTTCGGGAGCGCAAAAGTGACGATTCCGAAAGAGAATACGGTTGTTGACGCAACTATCGCGAATATATCCTTTTCAGGCATGGGTCTCTATGCGGATAAACCGGTCGGCAAAGGGAAGAAGGTGCAGATACATATCGCCTATGTTGACAGGAACGGTAAAATTTGTGAGGACGGGGCCACAGGGGTAGTCGACTGGCAGAAAAAATTCAAGAAAATGTATCTCATCGGCGTCCTTTTTGATGAAGAGTTGAATATTGACAAGCAGCCGAATCTTATCAAACATCTGATCTGGCTTATCGATACGTTCCGGTGGCCCCAGCCATACGGAGACAAAAGAATTTCGGTCATATAACCTCTGGTATACAGCGACCTTGTCCCGGGAAATGATCGTGGAGCATGTGAGGAGAAAACCGTCCCGGGACATGAAGGTGAAAGTCACCGGGCTGCTCTGGAACAAGGGATTGATGGAAAAAGCCTCCAACGGGAAGTACGAGATTTCTGTTCAGATGTCATAGAGAATATCCTTCAATTCATTGCTGTTTGGAATCACACCTGTTTTATTTTGCAAATACTGTTGTAAGATCTTAAACCTCATGATTAATCATATATAGTAATAATTTCAATTAAAATAGTTTAAACTCAATATTAATAATGATAAACTATAATATTAGGATTGACAAATAGCTATATTTTATGGTATAAATATCAAAAATCATAAGGCAAGAGGTCAGTATGGGAAAGGTAACTTTAGGAAATCTTGAGTCACATTTGTGGGAATCCGCGAATATTCTGCGAGGTAGCATAGATGCATCAGATTATAAAAACTACATTTTCGGTTTGCTATTCTTAAAGCGCCTCTCTGATGTATTCGATGAGGAGGGTGAGAAGGTTGAAAAGGAAACAGGAGATAAGGACCTGGCATGGAAGACACCGGATGAACATGAATTTTTTGTCCCTGCAAAAGCTCACTGGAATTATATAAAGACCAAACCAGAAAATCTCGGCGAAATCCTGAATAAAGCCAATGAATTACTCGAAGAGAAAAATATCGGCAAACTGGAGGGCGTTCTTTCTTCAACCGATTTTAATGACAAAGAGAGACTTCCTGATGAGATATTATCAAAACTCATTGCCCATTTCTCGAACATATCCCTTCGAAACGACAATCTGACCGACCCCGATATCCTTGGTCGTGCGTATGAATATTTGATCGCGCAATTTGCTGACGATGCAGGAAAAAAAGGAGGTGAATTTTACACTCCAAAAGAAGTGGTGAAGCTTCTGGTAGAGCTGCTCGACCCGCGGGAAAGGATGCGAATATGCGATCCCACATGCGGTTCCGGCGGAATGTTGATTCAAGCGGCACATTATCTCAGGGAAAAAAAAACAGAACTGGAAGAATATTTCACTTTATGGTCAGGAAAGAAATATCGGAACGTGGGCTATTTGCAAAATGAATATGCTTCTTCATGGCATAACGGCTGCGCTCGAAAAAGGAGATACGCTGAGAAAGCCGAAGCTCCTGAGGGAAAACGGCAAACTTATGGAATTCGATATTGTTATCGCGAATCCGCCTTTTTCGCTGAAAAATTGGGGTTACGAAGAAGCACAACACGATCCTTACCGGCGTTTTCGTTTCGGTATCCCGCCTAAAGGATACGGTGATTATGCCTTTGTACAGCATATGATCGCAACTTTAAACCCCACGGGAAGAATGGGTGTTGTACTTCCGCATGGAGCGCTTTTTCGTGGAGGGGCTGAGGGTAAAATCAGGCAGGGTATTCTGGAAGAGGATTTAGTTGAAGCTGTGATAGGACTCCCTTCAAACCTGTTTTACGGTGCCGGCATTCCGGCCTGTCTCTTTATTATCAGTAAAAAGAAACCCAAAGAGCATAAAGGAAAAGTCTATTTCCTTTATGGGGCAAATGACTATCTTGAAGGGAAGAATCAGAACAAATTACGCGAGCAGGATATCAGAAAAATTGTTGACGCATATTGCGGATACAAGGCAATCGATAAATACTGCAGGCCGGTTGCACTGGATGAAATCCGCTCGAATGATTACAACCTGAATATCGCGCGGTATATCGATGTAACTGAAGAGGAAGAGGTTATCGATGTGCAAAGCGTGATTAATGAATTAAAGGAACTAAAAAAGAAACGGAGTGTTACCGAAGGAAAGATGCATCAATTTCTGAAAGAATTGGGATATAAGATATAACACTTATAGATTCGATCACCCTCCCTTCGTCCCTCCCATCAAGGGAGGGAAAACGCTCCCGTTGGGGGTGAATCCAAATTAGTTCCCTCTCCCCTTGTGGGAGAGGGTTAGGGTGAGGGATAAATACCATGTTTCAGGATAAGAAGGAGATAGAGAAAATACTCAGTGCCCTGGGGGAGCTGCTGGATTCAATGAATGCGACAATCCCCGAATTGGTTGTATGCGGCGGTTCTGCCCTGAATGTGCTCGGTCTGGTCAGTCGGACGACAAAAGATGTTGATGTGGTTGCATTTGCAGAAAAACTGCCAAACGGAAATATCAATCTTGTGAAAGCTCAACCATTCCCTTTAATTCTCGAAGAGACCATGAAAAGGGTGAGCAGAGATTTCGATCTTCCTGAAAATTGGCTTAATCCGGGTCCGACATCTGCTGTTGATTTCGGCCTTCCGGCAGGACTAATGGAAAGAGTCGAGACGAAAAAGTTCGGGGCGGCTCTCACCATTCATTTCCTCAGCAGATTTGACCAGATCTGCTTCAAGCTCTATGCTGCTGTCGATCAGGGGATAGGAAAACACTATAATGATCTTGTTGCTCTCAACCCGAATGCGAATGAACTGGAGAAGGCCGCGCGATGGAGCATGACACACGATGTTTCAGAGGAGTTCAGGCAGAGTGTAAAAGACTTGTTAAGACACACGGGCCATGAAGATGTCACAGAACGACTTTAGAGACATATTCATCGACAACACCCTCGGATTTCTCTGGAGGCAGTGGTCGGCAATAGGCGTCCTTGGTGAAGCAAGAGCAAGAGAGCCCTGGGCCATAGACCCCGAGGCGCTTCTTATATTCACTCTTGAAATCGGGCGCTATGATGCGAGGCTTTTCGATGAAGTGATGGACTGGCTTGTTACGAACGGCCACTGGATTGATATGCAGAGATTAAGGGGAATACTCAGAAAAAGCAGCGAAGAGACCTGTAGGCTCATGGGTGCTGTATCAGAATTTCTTGCTTCTCAGGGAAAGGAGAGAAAATGGAGCAATCTTGCAAAGCTTTGCTTTAAAAATATTCCTGAAGAACGCGAGGAAATATTTAAGATCCGATATGCAAAAAAACATATATCAGGGATAATTGGCGTTCCGGTTGACGGCATTTATTTAAAATATGGCTTCTTCCGCGCCCTTCTAAAGCCGAGCGGAAAATCAAGGCAAGTAATCCCTACGGCAGAATCAAATATAAGGTTCATGCTCAGGGGTCTTTTCGGGGTCGGAAGCCGTGCGGAATGCATCCTCTATCTTTTGACCCACGAAGCCGGTCATCCATCAGAAGTTGCAAAGGCGATAGGCATCTCCATCAGAGGAGCGCAGGATGCTCTCATTGAATTATCGAAATCAGGGCTTGTGATGACAAGAATAAAGGGGAAACGGAAGATTGAATACTGGCTTTCACAGGCACAGTGGTGGGAGTTCATGTCAAAGGGAAGTATTGAAGAGATAAAGCGACCTGTCTGGATTGACTGGATTGCGCTTTTTAATGCTCTGCTGAAAGTATGGAAAACGCTTTTGGAGATCGGAGAGACGAAATCAGAATATATAAAGAGTTCAAAACTCAGGGATGCAATGGAAATTGTGGGGAATGAATTTGCACAAAGCGGTATTGATATCCCGCCCATTCTAGGGCGCAATGTCAGACCTGAAAACTATGCAAAGGCTTTTGAAGAGTTTATAATCAGGGTGTTTGGTGTAGAAAAGGTGCAAGACTAATATCCCCTCTCCCCTTGTGGGAGAGGGTTAGGGTGAGGGGTGTTGGAGAGTAGTAATATGGCTCAGGTTAAGAGTTTACAAACAGGGATTAAATTCAAAGACACGCCGATAGGGAAGATACCGGTGGACTGGGAAATTAGAAAATTAGGTGAAATCTCTGAGGTAAGAAGGGGAGCTTCGCCGAGGCCAATTAATGATTCTAAATGGTTCGGTGGAACTGTTGGTTGGGTAAGAATTTCAGATGTCACATCATCTAAAAAATATTTACATAGAACAAAGGACTACTTATCCGATGAAGGTGTTAAAAATAGCGTAAGAATCAAAAGGGGTGAAGTGATTCTGAGTATTTGTGCCACAATTGGAAGACCAATTATTGTTGCTATGGATGCATGTATTCATGACGGCTTTGTTTGGTTTGATGGGTTAAAAGAGGACATAGATAGAGAGTTTTTTTATTATTTCTTGGAGAATAAAGGTAAAGTTTTAGCATCGCAAAGGCAAACTGGCACTCAAGGTAATTTGAATACATCAATTATTTCAAATAGCTATATCCCCCTCCCTCCCTTTTCCGAACAAAAGAAGATCGCTGAGATTTTGACAACTGTTGATGGAGCCATTGAGGAGACGGCCAGGATTATCGAGAAGACAAAGGAGTTGAAAAAAGGACTGATGCAGCAGCTCCTTACCCGAGGCATCGGCCATAAGAAGTTTAAGAAAACGGAGATTGGTGAGATACCGAAGGAATGGGAGGTACGGAGCTTAGGAGATTTATGTGAAAGAAAACCTGAATATGGGGCTAATGTTTCTGCTATTGACAAAAATAATGATTTGCCAAGATATGTAAGAATCACGGATGTTACAGATGATGGATATTTATTAAATGATACATGGCAGAGTATCGACAAAAGATCTGCTGAACCGTACATCTTGAGAGAAGGGGATTTTTTATTTGCAAGAAGTGGTGCTACTGTTGGAAAAACATATTTATATCGTAAAGAAGATGCAGAGTGTGCTTTTGCAGGATATATGATTCGATTTAGGCCAGACTCTGTAAAGCTTTTACCTGAATTTTTATTTCAATTTACGCATTCTGATTTTTATTATAATTGGGTAAAAGGGATGCTAAGGGCTGGAGCACAACCTAACATAAATGGAACAGAATATGCTGGTCTTATTATTCCTAAACCACCCATAGATGAGCAAAGGAAAATAGTAAGTGTCTTGTCCGCTATGGATAAAGAAATCAAAAATGAAACAGACCATAGACGTAACATAGAAGCCCTTAAAAAATCCCTCATGCAAATTTTACTAACCGGTAAGGTGAGGGTAAAATTGGACTAATATCCCTTGTACCCCTCCCCCTTGATGGGGGAGGGATGGGGTGGGGGTGTCATAAGATTGTTGAACAGTATTCATCATAAAGCTAAAAAGATGAGGGAATATCCAGAAAAAAGGGAGAGTTGTATTCATCACCCTCCCTTAGTCCCTCCCATCAAGGGAGGGAAATTTTCCATTGCCTCTCCTTCCTTTAGAGGAGGGGTCAGGGGAGGGTGACTGGAGAATTGGAGATATCATGAAACCGGGAAGAAATGATCCTTGTCCTTGCGGAAGCGGCAAGAAGTATAAAAAGTGCTGTCTCAGTTCATCCTATGTTCAAACAGGCAGGGAAGAGTCTGTCAGGGCAAGGCTTGTTCAGGATTTACTGAGATTCTTCAAGAAGAATTTTGAAGACAGACTCGATGACGCACTCTTTGAGTTTTGGGATGATTTTGATCCTGAGAAATATCTCCATGAAGAAACCCTCCGTTTGGCAGATATTAATTTTTGGGAATGGATTGTATATGACTACATCATTGAAGAAGACCCTGACAGAACCCTGATTGATCTTTATATGGAGAGTAACCACAAATTGACTTCGGATGAACACAGAATGCTGACCATGATGAAGAACTCTGTCATCAGCCTTTATGAAGTACAAGAGGTATTTCCCGATAAGGGTTTGCTGCTGAAAGATCTTCTGCTCGGCGGAGAATATGATGTTAATGAAAAAGCTGCAACAAAGAGCCTGAGAAAATGGGACATCTTTGCAGCACGGCTTCTTCATATTGACGGCGCTTATATCATGAGCGGCTCTGTCTATCCATATCATCTGAAATTGAAAGAGCGTATAATGACAGACATAAATGCAGAATATGAGGATTTCAAACTGCAATATCCTGATGCTTCTATGGATGATTTTTTGAAGAATAACAGCGAGATATTCAATTTCTACTGGTACGATATCATACGGAATCCACCTCACTTCAACCTTGCCACAACAAGCGGAGAGCCGTTTCTATTTTCAAAAGCTGTCTTTGAAATTAAAGATGAACAGGCTGTTATGAATGGATTAAAGAAAATCAAAGGATTTGTACAGGATGAAGATGGTTTTGTATGGTTCGACAAGCGTGACAAAGAAGGCAGCGCGACAATACTCGGCAATATTGGGAGAAAAGATGATAAGCTGATTTTTGAATGTAATTCCAGAAAACGTCTTGAGAAAGGAAAAAAGCTTATATTGCGTTATGCTTCTGGCGCACTGATTCATAAGATCGATTCATTTCAGGACCCTATGCAGGCACTGAAGTCATACGAGGAGAAGCCGGAAAAGAAGACTGAAAATGAAATACCAATGGAGATCCAGCAGCAAGTTTATACCCAATTCATGCACAAGCATTGCGAGAAATGGATAAAAGAAAAAATCCCCGCTCTTGGCGGACGTACTCCGCTTCAGGCTGTAAAAACAGAAGAAGGCAGGAGAAAGCTAATCGAACTGTTGAAGTCCTTTGAAAACATGGAAGAACATAATAAAAAAGAGGGAAGGCCGTTTTACGATTTGTCCTGGATGTGGGAAAGGTTGGGTCTCAAGAAGGAAGAATAAGAAGGGCATCATGCAAGGACCAGTTTTCAACGAAGACAATCTCTCCGAAACACCCGCAATAGAACAACTAAAAAAGCTTGGATATAACTATATCCATGGAGATCAATTAGACCCTGATTTGAAGGAAAAGAACGAACGCTCCAGCCGCAGGGAGGTCGTGCTCATTGAAAGACTAAGAAAGAAATTAAAAGAGATAAACGAGGACTTGGCCGAAAACACCATCAATAAGGCAATTAGGCGCATTACTCACATACAGGCTGAAGGCCTTATCGAAGCAAACCAGAAATTCCACAGGGATCTGATAGCAGGCATTTCCATAGAGCAGGATATTGGCGGACGAAGACAGAAGAAGACAGTCAGGTTTATCGATTTTGAGAATCCCGAAAAAAATGAATTTCTCGTCGTAAATCAGTTATGGATAAAAGGCCCTGCGGAAACAGACAGGCCCGACATTATAATCTTCATCAACGGCATTCCATTGGTTGTAATCGAATGCAAAAGCCCTGTTGTAAAGCAGGGAGGGCTTGATAAGGCATTGACACAGCTTATCCGTTATCAAAAGGAAATACCGCAGCTTTTTCATACAAACCAGATCCTTATCGGTATGAACCTGTTTGGCGCAAAATACGGGGCAATATGCGCGGAGACTGAGCACTATCATGAATGGAAGGATACAGGTGGCAGGAATTTCCCGAATATGGCTGAACATCCGGGTGTGAAGGAAATGCTCGAACTTGGATTGATAAGGAAAGGGGATTTATCGGATAATCCGACCGCACAGGAGGTACTTACTGCAGGCATCCTGCATAAAAAGAACCTTCTCGATATTGTCCGGAACTTCATCGTCTTTGAGCATGAAAGGGAAAAGACGATCAAGAAGGTTTGCAGATATCAGCAGTTCAGGGCAGTGAACAAGATACTCAGGCGTATGACCGAAGAAGACGAGAAACGCGGAATTGTCTGGCACTGGCAGGGCTCGGGCAAATCATTGACCATGCTCTTTGCTGCGGTAAAGCTCAGAAGGGAAGAAAAGAAGCTTAAGAATCCCTTCATCATTATTGTCACAGACAGGGTTGACCTTGACGACCAGATCAGCAAGACTTTCAGGAACTGCAATTTTCCCAACCCGGTTCAAATAAAGGAGAGGGGAGGCACGCACAGAAAGCTCTACGAACTTCTGGGCGGCTCAGTCGGTCACACGATTCTCACAACCGTATTTCTCTTCAGAAAAGAGTTAAAGGAACCCATATCGACCGCTAAAAACATTATTGTGATGACGGATGAGGCCCATCGAAGCCAGTATGGTTTTTATGCGCTTAATATGAGGAATGCCCTTCCAAATGCCTCTTTCTTTGCATTTACCGGCACACCTCTGGATAAACGGGACAGAAACACTTACCGTCATTTCAGCCCTGTCGGGGAGAGATATCTTGACGCCTATTCAATAAAGAATGCCGAGGATGACAAAGAAATTGTGCCGGTAAAATATGAAAGCAGACTGGTGCAACTCCAGGTAGTGGGAAGAACGCTTGATCAGCTTTTTGAAGAACTCTTCCATGACAGGACAAAAGAGGAAAGGACATTACTCAAAAGAAAATACGGAACGATCGAAACCCTTATGAAGGCAGACAGGCGGATTGAAAGAATCGCAAGAGACATTGCGGAGCACTTTCATGAAAAGATACGGCCTAACGGTTTCAAGGCACAGATAGTAGCCTCAGAAAGAGAAACAGCGGTGAAATATAAGAATGAACTCGATAAACTTATCGGTCCGGAGCGCTCTGTTGTTGTGATGACGGTAAACAACAACGATACAAAAGAGTGGAAAGAGAAATACAAGCTTACCCGGGAACGGGAGAAGAGGATAAAAGAGGCATTTATTGATCCTGGCAATCCATTGGAATTTCTTATTGTCTGCGATAAGCTCCTCACCGGCTTTGACGCCCCTGTTGAACAGGTCATCTATCTTGATCAGCGCTTAAAGGAGCATACACTTTTACAGGCAATTGCAAGGACTAACCGGACTTTCCCGAGAAAATTATTTGGTCTGGTTGTAGACTACGCCGGGGTCGGGAAAGAGCTTGCAGAAGCTCTGATTATGTTCGATAAGGAAGATCTTGAGGGTC
>JAKLQR010000167.1 GCA_022013235.1 Thermodesulfovibrionales bacterium
ACCTCTCAGAAGATAGCCGAACTCGATATTCAGCGTACAGAGCATAAAATGAAAATAGAGAACATTACCGGACATATACAGCAAAACTTCGGCCTGGACCTCGATACTGCCGAAGTGGAACCTCTTACCGAAGAAGATGAACAGAGGCTCACCGAACTTCGTGAAAAGGTCCAGGAACTCGGGCCCGTGAATCTCGGGACGCTCGATGAATACGAAGAACTGCGGACCCGCTATGAGTTCCTGAAAACACAGCAGGACGACCTGACCAAGTCCATTGCAGAGCTCGAAGAAGCGATCTCAAAAATAAACGTGACTACGCGGAAGAAACTCCGGGAGGCTTTTGAAGCCCTGAAGGTCAAGTTCTCCGAGGTATTCCTGATGCTCTTCGGGGGAGGCAGGGCTGAACTTGTCATGACCGACGAAAACAATATTCTTGAGACCGGGATCGATATTATCGCCCAACCCCCCGGCAAAAGGCTCCAGAACATAACCCTTCTGTCCGGCGGGGAGAAGACGCTCACTGCATTGTCATTGCTCTTCTCAAGCTTTCTGCTCAAACCGACACCCCTCTGCATTCTGGATGAGGCGGACTCTGCCCTGGATGAGGCGAATACCGATAAATTTTCGAGAATGATACGTGATTTCTCGAAAGACACCCAGTTTATCGTAGTCACACACAACAGGAATACCATGGGTGTAGCTGATTACCTATATGGAATTACCATGGAAGAGGCGGGAAGCTCCAAGGTAATATCCATGCAGCTCGTAGAAGCATAAAAACCAGGTGAATGAACAAACTCGCTGACGCACTTCCTCACATAAAAGTATCGGATGCCCCTGAAGACCTCATCTGCTACGGGTTTGATGCCTCGGGCATTGAAATCGCTCCTTCTGCGGTCGTATGGCCTGAAACAACAGAAGACGTCGTAAAGATTGTGAAGCATGCCTATGCAAACACCATCCCCATTGTCCCACGAGGCGCCGGAACAGGCATGACAGCCGGAGCAGTCCCGTCTCAGGGCGCGATCATCATCAGTTTCGAAAAGATGAAACGCATCATCGAAATAGACCAGGAAAACCTCTCGGTGCTGTGCGAACCGGGGGTCATCAACGGGAAACTCCAGCGGGAACTCGAACTGATGGGGCTTTTCTACCCCCCTGACCCTGCAAGCATGCATTTCTGCACCATTGGAGGAAATGTCGCTGAAAATGCAGGAGGACCACGGGCGATAAAATACGGCGTTACCCGGGATTATGTAATGGAACTGGAGGCGGTGCTTCCCGATGGCGAAGTAATCATGACAGGGGTAAGCACTGCAAAAGGGGTGGTCGGATACAATCTCGCCGGGCTCTTCACCGGATCAGAGGGGACGCTGGCAGTGGTGACGAAGATCAGGCTGAAGATACTCCCTCTGCCTGAGGAAGTCCTTACACTCCTTGCCATATTCCCTGCGCTCGAATCAGCAGGCACTGCGGTGTCAAAAATAATAGCCTCAAGAATTCTGCCCCGGACCCTTGAATTCATGGACCAGGAAACCATCAGGGCTGTTGAGAATTTCAAGCCCGTCGGTCTTCCCGGCAACGCAGAGGCGATCCTCCTCATAGAACTGGACGGGCATCCCTCTGCGATTACCAAAGAGGCGGAAAAAATCGTCGCGGTCTGCGAGAATCTCGGCGCAGAGGTACAGATGGCCGAAGACGAACACGCCCGGAACAGGCTCTGGACAGCCCGTCGCGCAGTCTCCCCGTCGCTCTATCATCTAAAACCCACCAAGATCAATGAGGATATTGTCGTGCCGAGGAATAAAGTGACGGAGATGCTCATGCGGCTCAGGAAAATCTCCGAAGAGAGCGGGATAACCATCGTGAACTTCGGTCACGCAGGCGACGGAAACATCCATGTGAATATCATGGTCGATAAAAAGGACGAAGAGGAATATGAAAAAGGGGTAAGCCTCGTTGAAAAAATATTCCGTGAAACCCTGTCTCTCGGCGGGACCATTTCAGGCGAACACGGAATCGGGCTTACAAAGAAGCCGTACATCGGCATGGAGCTTTCGAAAAAAGAGATCGAAATTATGAAGGCAATCAAGAAAGTCTTTGACCCGAAGAATATCCTCAACCCCGGCAAAATCTTCCCTGAATAACTATTAATTCCTGCGAATCTATTACTCCGGCAAATAAACACATGAAACTCTCGTGTTTGTCATTCCCCGACTTGATCGGGGAATCCAGTCTTTCCAATAGGTTCTGGATTGGGAGCCTGTCCCGTACTTGATTCGGGAGTCAAGCCGGACAATGACGATTTTAAAGTATTTACTTGCCGGATTAATAATATCCCTTCGCGGCGCAAGCTTTGTCATTCCGGCTTGTCCGGAATCTCTCTTGAATCTCTAGAACTATAGAATTCTTTAGTATTATCGAAAATTGCTTTCGCATAGTGTTTTTGCTATATTTTGCGGAAATATATACTATCGTATAGTTCATAGTCAGACAGAAAAAGTATGGGACGACCATTAACCTGTATAATTCATAAATTTTCGGATGAATACGGCAGATATCCCGAATGCTTTCGGGACTCATTCTCGTCCCGAAAGCATTCGGGATATCCGCCGTATTGTATAAGCAATTTATGAATAATGCAGGTTAGGAGTCTGGAAATAAATGAAGAAAAAAATTGCGATGATGATGGAGTGGGTTCGACCCGCAGGCATAGTGCTCGCTTATTTTTTTTCTGAATACCTTGGCACAGACGCCATCTCAAAATTTCATATCCTCGGGCCGGGCATCGTGATACTCATGTCCGGCACAGTAGCCTTTGAATCTCTGTTCCTGGGCGAAGTGGCCTCAGAAAAAATCGGCTATGCGCCAAGCCGTGCCTACCAGATTCAATCGGGCTTAAGCAACCTGGCCACAGCCATGACGGCGCTGCTTGTCCTTATTCTGGACTGGGGGCGATATGCAGATGCAACCGTAGTAACTGTTATGCTGCTGTTCTTTATCCTCTCGGCGGCGAACCACACAGCAACGGCTATCAGGGAGCATAACATGAAGCCCGTCAATCTCATGCGTCCGGTTATGACAGTGTTGCTGCTGGCCCTGCTGCTCCCGCCTATGATCAACGCGCTGACCCAGTGACCGTTTTGCGGAGTGAAAATTCATTGAACAATATCTGCACCTTTTAGGTTATTAACGGTCTCAAAATAGCATTCATATTTCACCCTCTCCCAACCCTCCCCCCTCAAGGGGGAGGAAC
>JAKLQR010000168.1 GCA_022013235.1 Thermodesulfovibrionales bacterium
GATTGAGGGGGGAGGGTTGGGAGAGGGTGAAATATGAATACTATTTTGAGACCGTTAATCACCCCGAAACTTCAGTGTTTTTCATTGTATAACCTGAAACGATCCTGCAAACAATACACAAGAATTCTTTTTTGATGTAAAATCATGTGTATGAAAACGTTCGAGGATATTGTTGCATTCCATGGGCATGCCTGTCCCGGTCTTGCGCTTGGATACCGTGTATCACTCCTTGCGATGAAGGAACTCGGTGACAGAGCCACGGATGAGGAACTGGTCGCAATCGTCGAGAACGATTCCTGTGCGGTCGATGCCGTTCAGGTTATCACAGGATGTACCTTCGGCAAGGGCAACCTGATTTTCAGGGATTACGGAAAACAGGTGTACACCTTTATAAAAAGACCGAAAGGTCAGGGAATCAGAATCTCGATTGACTTCTCACCGCTGGAAGAAACTGATGAGGAAAAAAGAATGTGGGAGCGGTATAACAAGGGAGACAGGTCCGATAAAGTGATGAACGCAGTCCATGCACGGAAAACAAAAAAAATAGACATGATAGTGCATGCAAAAGACGAAGACCTGTTCCAGATATCAAGAGGCACGATGACCGTGCCGAACGAGGCAGAGATATACCCGAGCCTGCGGTGTTCGCTCTGCACTGAAAAGGTTATGGAGACGAGAGCGAGGGTAAGGCATGGGAAGATCGTCTGCATTCCGTGTTTTGAGAGGAGCGGAAGTAATTTGCAGCATGTCAGGCAAAAGAGAAGGCGGAAAAAACAGTGAACAACAGGAGCTACGGGATGAAAGATATCATTACCAAAGCAGAGATATTACTCGAAGCGCTTCCCTATATCAGAAATTTCTTCGGCAAGACATTTGTTCTCAAATACGGCGGGGCAGCCCAGGTGAAGACGGAACTCAAAGAATCCTTTGCCAGGGATATCGTAATGCTCAACTTTATCGGTATCAAGACTGTTATTGTGCATGGCGGCGGACCGAAAATTTCCGATATGATGCAGAAAATGGGCAAGAAACCGTCTTTTGTGCAGGGACAGCGGGTTACCGATGAGGAGACAATGGATATCGTGGAGATGGTGCTCGGAGGTCTCGTCAACAAAGAGATCGTCTCACTGATTAACAGCCATGGGGGCAAGGCAGTAGGGTTGAGTGGGAAGGACGGAGGGCTGATAAAGGCGAAAAAGAAACTGCTCAGGAACTCTGCGGGAACCGGTACGGAGGAGATCGTCGATATCGGGCTCGTGGGGGAAGTAGTGAACGTCGATCCGCAGATTCTCAATACACTTGTATATGGGGGTTTCATCCCGGTTATTTCGCCTATAGGCGTCGGACCGAAAAGTGAGACCTTGAATATCAATGCCGATTATGTTGCGGCTGCCATAGCCGCTGCCCTGCAGGCTGAAAAATTCATCCTCCTCACCGATGTCCCCGGGATAATGAATAAAAAGAATGCCGTTGTCTCAACTGCTACTAAAGGAAAAATCAAAAAGATGCTCTCGAATGGAACCATTTCGGGAGGGATGCTTCCGAAGGTGCAGGCCTGTCTCATGGCAGTTGAGGGAGGTGTGGTAAAGACACACATCGTAGACGGCCGGGTTCCACACTGCCTCCTGCTCGAGCTCTTCACAAAAGAGGGAATCGGGACAGAGATACAAGCATAGTGTGGTGTCCCATAATTATTAACGGTCTCAAAATAGTATTCATATTTCACCCTCTCCCAACCCTCCCCCCTCAAGGGGGAGGAACCAACTATAATCCCCTCTCCCCTGGCGTGTGTTGTGGTAGATTGACGAATGAAAAAGGCTAAAAGGAAGTCCATAAAACAAAAAATCGTATTGCTGGTCATTGTTATTTTTGCCGCTCCCTTTCTGTACTCGCTCTTTTTTCCCGACGTTTCCGCGCTGAAGAAGGAAAATCCCGGGAAAACTGCTTTTATGGAATACCGGGAGAAGGAATGGGAGCGTGAGGGGAAGAACTACCGGATTCAGCAGAAGTGGGTGCCTCTCGCAAGGGTTTCACCCTATCTTATAAAAGCTGTGCTCATTGCAGAAGACGATAAATTCTGGAGTCATGAAGGATTCGATTATAACGCGATACAAAAGGCGCTCGAAAAAGATATCAAGGCGAAAAAATTCAAGCTGGGAGGAAGCACCATCAGCCAGCAGCTCGCGAAAAATCTTTTCCTGTCCCCCTCAAAGAACCCGGTGAGAAAAATTCGTGAGGCCATACTCACGTGGAGAATCGAAACGGTCCTCACTAAAAAACGGATTCTGGAACTCTATCTGAATGTGGCGGAATGGGGAGACAGGGGAATTTTCGGTATTGAAACCGCTTCATGGCATTACTATGGAAAGCCCGCAACTGAACTGAATCCTGAAGAGGCGGCACGGCTTGCATCGGTCCTCCCTAATCCGAGGAAATATAATCCGCTGAGTGACAGCAGGTATGTTGCGCACAGATCGAATCTTATTTATACCATTATGGTAAAAAGGGGGATCGTAGTGCCTGAATATGATAAAATGTTTGAAGGGAGCAGTGCAAGCCCTGATTCTCGTCCAGTGCAGGAAACGGACAAGGCAGTCATCCCCTTGCGGGAATCACCTGAAAGACCGCCTGAACCATTCCCTCCCCGTGAAAATCGTTGATGAAACGGATGGTTAAACTCTTGCCCGGTTGATGCACAAAATGAAAAATATTCGCAGGTGAGCGCGTAGTTCATGAATGCTGTTCGAGCACTACACATGCCACCGCATATTCCTGCTCATGACTGAGACTGAGATGCACCTTTGCGATATGATTATTGCTGAGAAATTCCTGGAGCGTTCTTTTCAACCTCAGAACAGGTTGTCCTGTATCACTGTGTGCCACTTCAATATCGCTGAATGCGATGGGAACTCCGGCGCCGGCTGCTTTTATGAATGCTTCTTTCGCTGCGAAACGGGCTGCAAGAGAGAGGTGAGGGGTTTTTTTTTCGAAGCAGTAAGCAATTTCATCTCCGGTGTATACCCTCTGAAGGAACCTTTCCCCCCACTTCTCAAAGGCTTCCTGCACCCGGCGAATCCTGACTATGTCTATGCCAATTCCATATATCATGATAAATCGAATAGTTTGTAAAATTATCTAATTTTATACATCATATTCTCTCCATCCCGGCAAAGGCAAGATTTTTTTTGACTTTATGTATAGATTTGATATACTATATTCACCTAATTCTTCTTGACAAGTGTCTATGTCCTTAATATACTTAAGAAAAATTGAGGTAGCGATATGACAAAGGCAGATTTGGTAGAGAGAATATTCGAAAAAATTGGTTTGTCGAAAAAAGAAGCCCAGGAGATCATAGAGATTCTCTTTGACATCATGAAGCAGACCTTTATCGAAGGCGAGTCGGTAAAAGTCTCAGGTTTTGGCACATTTAATGTCAGGCAAAAGACTGCCCGGAGAGGCCGGAATCCGAAAACGGGAGACGACCTCGAGATAACCCCGAGAAGAGTTATCACGTTCAGGGCCAGCAATCAACTGAAAGCCATAATGGAAAAACAAGATGTATAAATCCAGACCTGAAACTGTAAAATCGCAAATCACTTTTCCTGATAAGCTCTTCTACAAGATAGGAGAGGTCAGCAAAATTGTGGGCGTTGAACCCTATGTCCTCAGATACTGGGAGACTGAATTCTCGTTTCTGAAACCCCGGAAAAATAAATCAGGACAGAGAGTGTATGTGAAGAAGGATGTGGAGTTGTTGCTCGCCATTAAAAAGCTCCTTTATCATGAGAGATATACCATAGAGGGCGTCAGAAAAAGACTTGGCCTTTCATCAGGGTACGCTGAACCAGTACCAGAACAGGAACTGCCCAAAAAAGAAGTACGCCAACCTGCCCGGGGAATCGAGCATGTCAAAACAAGGCTCAGGGAAATACTGGGTCTGCTTCGTTAATGTCTGAAACAATCGGGGCGTAGCGCAGTCTGGTAGCGCA
The DNA here is from genome assembly GCA_022013235.1 of Thermodesulfovibrionales bacterium. Taxonomy (GTDB): domain Bacteria; phylum Nitrospirota; class Thermodesulfovibrionia; order Thermodesulfovibrionales; family SM23-35; genus JAKLQR01. The sequence continues at coordinate 3,993 of JAKLQR010000168.1, forward strand.
CTCGCTTGGGGTGTGAGTGGTCGCCCGTTCAAATCGGGTCGCCCCGACCAATAAAATCAAGGGCTTGCAGGATTTCTGTGAGTCTTTTTTATTTAGATGTCGCAGATTTGCAGCAACTCGCATTCAGAGGTTGGCAATAACAACAATCAAAATTTGAATCACTAACCCATCTTCCGCAGTTTGAAAATTGAAAGTCAATCATATCAACAGGTTAGGTTGAAAATCAGGCGATTTTCTGCACTACATTTTGTATAA
>JAKLQR010000002.1 GCA_022013235.1 Thermodesulfovibrionales bacterium
ACCCAGGAACCTGCAACTGCAAGAATAGCCGGCCAGTGGGCATTGAATTTAGTCACTTCCTTGCCGAGAAGGATATTGATGAAAAATCCTATCAGCGGCAGAAGCGGTATTAAAATATGATAGAATTGCAGTTCCATAAATTACCCCTTACCCCTGCATCTCATTTATTTCATCCACATGTGCAGTGGCCTTGTTTCTGAATACAGCGATGATTATTGCAAGTCCTATGGCAGCCTCTGCAGCTGCAACCGCAATGATGAAGAACGCGAGTATATGCCCCCTTAAATCCTGAAGGTAATGGCTTAACGAAATAAGGTTAATATTCACCGCATTCAGCATCAGTTCGATCGACATAAATACTATAATAATGTTCTTCCTCGTCAGGAATCCGATCATACCAATCGTAAATACCGCCAGACTGAGAACCATGTACCAGCTTAAAGGAACCATCATCAGCTCTTAACCCTCCTTTTCGCGAGGACTATCGCACCAATAATTGCCACAAGCAGTATTAACGAAGCGATCTCGAAAGGATAGAGGAACTGTGTATATAACAGCTTCCCCAGCACCTGAATATGCGTTTCCTGCTTTATAAGCTCAACGGTATACGGTCCCGGCGGTGCGGCTACAAACGATCCTAATGACATAAACACTACTACAAACAGTCCGATAGCAAAGGTGACTCCTGTCGGTCCGAAACCGACATATTTGCTTATGGTCATTTCTTCGCGCAGGTTCATAAGAAGCACAACAAAGAGGAACAGGACGAGAATACCGCCTGCATACACAATCACCTGAACGGCTGCCATAAATTCTGCGTTCAGGAACAGATATAAACCGGCGATGTGGAAGAAGAGCAGAAGCATCCAGAGCACGCTGTGCACCGGGTTCCTGCGGGTAATAACGAGAAGGGACAGAACAACTATTGCAAAAGCGAAATATGCGAAAAATCCGATCGAGATCATTCTTTCTTCCCTCTGTATGATGCCTGGCCCTGAGGTGTTCCAAAATCTTCAGAGAAGGGTCTCCAGAATTTCCTGTAATAGATCTCACCCTTATCGCCGGGCATATATTTATCCCAGTTGGACAATAACTTTTCTTTGGTCATATATAAATCATCTTTATTGTAGGACGAGTATTCGTAATTCTCTGTCAATGAAATAGCGCCATACGGGCACGCCTCTACACAGAATCCGCAGTATATGCATCTCAGAAGTTCTATCTCGTATTTTTCGACCTTCCCTTTCGCTCTTGTTATTTTGATGCACTGCGAAGGACAGATGGTTGCGCAAAGACCGCATCCGACACATTTTGCGCGGCCGGCGTCTTTCGCAAGGGCATGCTGGCCCCTGAAACCCGGAGCGATCTTCCTTCTCTCCTTTGGATACTGAATCGTAACCGCAGGGGTAAGCATCGTTTTCAGGGTTAATGCCATACCCTTGAAAATTTCTATGAAGGTAATCGTTTTCAGGAATTTCTTGAATGTCACGCTTCCTTACCTCATCAGAATAGTATTTTTACCAGACCTGTTAATAAAATATTCGCTAATGCCACCGGTATGAGAATCTTCCAGCCGATACCCATAAGCTGGTCATATCTGTATCTCGGCACTGTTGCCCTGATCCAGTAATAGAAGAAAAAGAAGGCATAGACTTTCATAATGAACCAGACGACACCCGGCACATGTGACAGGAACGGGAGCACCTTGAGCACATACCATGGCAGCGTCCAGCCGCCGAGGAAACAGATCGTGCAGAGTGAAGCCATCAGGATCATCGCGATATATTCACCCAGGAAGAACAGGGCGAACCTGAACCCGCTGTATTCGGTGAAGTATCCGGCCACAAGCTCGCTTTCCGCTTCGGGCATGTCAAAGGGCGTCCTGTTTGTTTCTGCCAGCGCTGCGATAACGAATACGATAAAACCGAGGAACTGCGGGATTGCATACATCCCCCAGACCGATTCGCCCTGGGCCCTGATAATATCGGAAAGATTCAGCGAACCTGCCATCATCATGACTCCGACGAGGCTCAGCCCCAGCGCGATTTCATAACTGATAACCTGGGCTGCTGATCTGATACCGCCCATGAACGCATATTTTGAGTTGGACGCCCATCCCGCGATGAATATTCCGTACACGCCCATGCCCGCCATTGCAAAGATGAACAGGAGCCCTATATTGAGATCTGCAATGACAAAACTTGGATCGAACGGTATTACCGCGAGATTGACCATGGACGAAGCCATGAAGATGATCGGAGCGAGAAAAAAGACCGCCTTGTCAGCCTGGGCAGGAATAATATCCTCTTTGAAGAACAACTTGATCCCGTCGGCAAAAGGCTGGAGAAGGCCGTGGGGACCGACTCTCATCGGACCGAGCCTCGCCTGCATGTGCCCGATGACTTTCCGCTCAAAATATGTTGCATATGCCACATGGAGCAATCCTATTCCCAGAACAACGGCAATCTTCACAATGATGATTACCACTTCAATACTGAATTTCATTACTGTATCGATTGTCGAAGGATTGATTGTCATGCCCATGATATTCATAGCCTACCTGTCACACTCTCCGAGAACGATATCGATCGTCCCGATATTCGCAATCACATCTGCAACAAGATGTCCGATGGAGAGTCTCGACAGACATCCTGCGTGGATGAAAGACGGGGACCGCAGCCTCATCCTGTATGGTTTGCTCGACCCGTCGCTCACAAAATAGAATCCGAGTTCGCCTTTTGGCACCTCTGTTGCAACATATACGTCGCCCTCGGGCACTCGGGGACCTTTCTTAATAAAATCGAATTGCCTGATCAGATTCTGCTGGGCTTCTTTTATGTCTTCCGGCAATTGTTCGGGGGGAACCGCTAATTCGGCAAGTTTTTCGTCGCTCAGCCCTTTTCCACCCGGCACGACTGTCATAGATTTAAACTTACAGGTTGTGAAGCAGGTCGAGCATTGCAGGCAGAGCGACTGGTCGATTACGTGCGGTTTCTTCTTTTCTCCGGTAATCGCCTTTGCCGGACATGCCCTCAAACACATACCGCAACCCTTGCAGGCTTTTTCTATAATAAAATAAGCCATATCTGTCGGATGGGTTATCGGCAGCATCTTGTCTTTGGGAGGAAGGACGAATTTTGGTTCGTCCGCCATTACGGGGCCCTCCGGAAGCTTGTCGAGACACTGCTTGATAATCTTGATGGACTGTCTCAACTCAAGCATCCTGCAGCGGTATCTGTCGTAGGTGTCGCCTGCTGTGCCTATGGGCACTTCGAACTCAACCTGGTCGTAGGCGTCATAAGGCATATATTTTCTTATATCATAAGGGATGCCGGAACCCCGCAATGTCGGTCCGGTCATTCCCCAGTTGATCGCTTCTTCAGCCGAAATAACTCCGATACCTACCGTCCTCTGGAGCCATATCCTGTTCTGGTCAATGAGGGTTTCATATTCCAGAATTCTTGAAGGAAACTCCTCAAGGAATTTCACCGTGCTGTCGATGAACTCCTGTGAGATATCGTTCCGCACCCCGCCGATTCTCGGGTAGGTAATGGTAAGGCGCGCACCGCTGACCATCTCAAAGAGGTCGAGGATCCATTCCCTCTCTCTGAAGCAGTAGAGGAATACGGTCATCGCTCCTATGTCAAGGGCGTGGGTAGCAAGCCAGAGGAGGTGGTTCGAGATCCTGGATAATTCACCCACTATGGTCCTGATAAACTTCGCCCTCGGCGGGGCCTCTATGCCGCAGAGTTTTTCAACGGCGACGCAATAGCCGATATTGTTCGACATTGCAGAAACATAATCCATCCTGTCGGTAAGCGGAAGGGCCTGGAAATAGCTCAGGCTCTCGCCAAGTTTTTCGAGTCCCCGGTGGAGATAGCCGACATAGGGAGTAAGCCTGACGATTGTTTCGCCGTCGAGGTCAAGGACAACCCTTAAGACACCGTGCGTAGCCGGGTGCTGGGGCCCCATATTGACATTGAGTTCTCTTGTCTCGAAAATCTTTTCAGGTTCTTCCATCTTAATCATCCCACTCAAACTCCTTCAGCTCCTGCGACCTCTTTACCACTTCAACAAAACCCGGCCAGTCCTTCTCAAAGTCCGGGCCTTTTAATGGATAGTCTTTTCTTAATGGATACCCTTCCCAATCCTCAGGCATGAGAATCCTCCTCAGGTCCGGATGGCCGACAAACTCTATCCCGAACAGGTCATAGCATTCCCTTTCGTGCCAGTCTGCACCAGCCCATATGGGAACAACCGTCCCTATCTTCGCATTATTCTCCGGCACCTGCGCCTTGATGCGGATTCTGTGACGATATTTGAGAGACATGAGATTATAGACAACTTCGAACCTTACCTCTTTTTTACTTGACCAGTCGACAGCGGTCAAATCATTGAGGTGGTCGAAACTGAGGTGCGGGTCATCATGAAGATATCTGAGTATTGCAACACTCTGATCTTTTTTAATAATGACAGAGACCTGGTCCCTGTGATTGGTCACTTCGATAACCTGTTCGGGGAAGTGTTCTTTAATCCTCCCGGCTATCTGCTCCGGATCGATTCCTGCGGCATAAATACCGGCCTTTACTTCGGTTACCGCCATGGACTCCACCTCGCCTGTTCTTTTCTGATCTTTTCCTGGAGAAGCATCACGCCTTCAAGGAATGTTTCAGGTCTCGGAGGGCAGCCCGGCACATATACATCAACCGGGAGAAAAGTACCTGCTCCCTGCACCGTGCTGTACGTCCTGAATATCCCCCCTGTGCAGGCGCAACTCCCGACTGCGATCACATATCTCGGCTCCGGCATCTGGTCGTACACCCGTCTTATCACGGGGACCATTTTCTTGGTAACGGTGCCGGCAATGATGACACAGTCTGACTGACGCGGAGATCCCCTGAAGATGACACCAAACCTGTCGAAGTCATAATGTGATGCGCCCACAGCCATCATTTCAATAGCACAGCAGGCAAGGCCAAAGGTCATGGGCCAGATTGAAGACAGACGTCCCCAGTTTACAATTTTATCTAAAGAAGTGACGATAAGGTTGGGAGGCAGTATTCTGGTGTCTTCTTCTACCTGAACCAGGCCTGTGGCTGATGTGTCTAACATCTTCTAACCCCCTGTTGGTTATTTCAATCCCAAACGAATGCGTCTTTTCTCCAGGCGTAAAGGTAACCGATCAATAGGATAGCGATAAAGATCACCATTTCGATGAATGCAAAGATGCCGATTTTATCGAAGACAACCGCCCAAGGATAAATGAAGATCGCTTCAACATCGAATACTACGAAGAGCATCGCGATTACATAGAAGCGTATCGCAAACCTTGTGCGGGGTTCACCTTTCGGATCGATACCGGATTCATAGGGCAGGAGCTTTTCAAAGTAGGGCTTCCGCAGTCTGAAGAGATAGCCGATAAGAAGTGCGCCAAAGCCGAACGCCGAGGCGATAAGAATGAAAATAAGAACCGGTAAATATTCTGTTGGTAAATAGGTTCCAGGCATAAGCGGTTATGTTATACTGAAAAGCACCACGTCTTGTCAAGTAAAAATTTTACGGCAGCAAATTAGTGCTATACTGCAAAAAAAATTAAAGAGCGAGGCTTAGGAATATGTTTAGAATCTCCAGGAAAATGGAATTATCCGATGCGGTTCTCTTGTTCGAAATCGAGGCGCACGATATTGCGCGCAAGGCAAAAGCAGGAAATTTCTTTGTACTGAGAATCAATGAGCAGGGTGAACGCATTCCGCTCACCATTGCGGATTTCAATAAAGAGAACGGAACGATCACTGCTGTCTTTCAGAAAATGGGAAAGACAACCCATCAGCTTGCTGAACTTGGCGAGGGCGATTCCATCCATGATGTCATCGGCCCTCTCGGCATGCATTCACATATCGAAAATTTCGGAAAAGTTATCTGCGTAGGCGGAGGCGTCGGCATAGCGCCGGTTTATCCGATCGCCCGTGCATTGAAAGAGGCAGGGAATACCGTTCTCTCCGTCATCGGAGCACGGACGAAAAATCTGATCTTCTGGGAAGAGAAGATGCGCGAGGTATCAGACGATCTCATCATTGTGACCGATGATGGATCACAGGGAAGAAAAGCAGTGGTAACGGTTCCTGTCGATGAACTCCTGAGTGAAGACAAGAGCATTCAAAGGGTAATCGCGATCGGCCCTGCGATCATGATGAAGTTCGTATGCGTAACGACCGAAAAACACCAGGTGAAAACCATCGTCAGTCTGAATTCTATTATGGTCGATGGGACCGGGATGTGCGGGGCGTGCAGGGTTGAAGTGGGCGGTGAGACAAAGTTTGCCTGTGTCGACGGTCCTGAATTCGACGGTCACCAGGTGGATTTCAACCTCCTTATGGCGCGGCAGAGAATGTATGGAGAAGAAGAGAAGGCCGCATTCGAGCGCTATAAAATAACGCTGGAGGTCAAATAACCATGGAAGAGAAAAAAATAAAGAACAGAGTAAAGATGCGGGAACAGGAAGCCCGGGAGCGCGCCCGGAATTTCATAGAAGTTCCCTATGGTTATACACCGGAAGAGGCTTCGGAGGAGGCGTCCAGATGTCTGAACTGCCTGAAGCCGACCTGCAGGAGCGGCTGCCCTGTCGAGGTGGACATCCCTTCTTTTATTCAATTGATAAAAGAGGGGAAATTCACAGAGGCCGCATGGAAAATAAAGGAGAAGAACGCGCTTCCCGCAGTCTGCGGCAGAGTATGTCCGCAGGAAATTCAATGCGAATCGATGTGTATCCTCGGGAAAAAAGGAGACCCTGTCGCAATCGGGAACCTTGAGAGGTTTGTTTCCGATTATGAAGCCTCTCAGGGCAAAATACAGATGCCCGAAAAACCTGCCCCCACCGGGAGAAAAATCGCCATCATCGGCTCGGGCCCCGGAGGACTGACCTGTGCAGCAGATCTCATCAGGTCGGGGCACGATGTCACCCTCTTTGAAGCGCTGCACAAACCGGGCGGGGTCTTAGTATATGGAATACCGGAATTCAGACTTCCCAAGGCAATTGTGGAACGCGAGGTCGAATACATAAAAAAATTGGGAGTTGAAGTCAAAGTGAACGCTGTCATAGGCAAGCTCTTTACCCTCGATGAATTGCTGAGTGATTACGGATACGACGCGTGCTTTATTGCAACCGGTGCGGGACTGCCGGTCTTCATGGGGATCCCCGGAGAAAACCTCAACGGCGTGTATTCTTCCAATGAATTTCTTACGCGGGCGAATCTTATGAAGGCATATCTCTTCCCCGAATACGATACCCCGATTAAGCGGGGGAAAAAGGTTGCCGTGTTCGGCGGAGGGAACGTTGCCATGGATTCCGCACGGGTTGCCCTCCGTCTCGGTGCGGAAAAGGTATATCTCGTGTACCGCCGTTCTGAGGCTGAAATGCCTGCGAGAAAAGCCGAAATACACCATGCGCACGAGGAGGGCATAGAATTCATGCTTCTGACAGCTCCTTTGAAGTTCCTCGATGACGGCAAGGGGAATGTGAATTCGGTTGAATGCATAAAGATGGAACTGGGAGAACCGGATGCATCGGGGAGGAGAAAACCGGCGCCCATCAAGGGGAGTCAATTCACCCTGGAGATAGATGTTGCGATCCCCGCTATCGGAACCCGTTCGAACCCTCTTTTAACAAAGACGATGCCGGATTTGAACCTGAACAAGAGGGGATATATCGTTGCAGATCATGAAACCGGGATGACCACAAAACCCGGGGTCTTTGCCGGTGGAGATATCGTCACCGGTTCAGCAACCGTAATTCTCGCAATGGGCGCGGGCAAAAAAGCCGCCCGGGGCATCAACGATTACCTCAAATGGAAGTTCTGGGATACTGGCGGAATTACACAATAAAATTCCGACCAAGGGAAATATCTTTACTTCCCTGAGAGAGATAACGCCCAATTTTTGAAGAGAGCTAAACTATCTTTGTCTTTAATGCCTGCCTTTATTTGACTGTAATGTTTTTTTTAATCCATTAGGTGAGGCTTCCGCTTCGTCTTCAGCCTCATCAAAGTTACCCGTGACCTCTCATCAAAAATTGGGCGTTATCTCTCTATGATTTCAACAATCAATGACCTGCCCTGCAGTCCCGAAGGCTTTCGTGGCGAGGTATCTAAAATGTCATTCCGGCTTGTCCGGAATCATTCTCCCTGCCTTATTTCACCAACAACTTCTCTTGCACATATTCTTTTAAAAATACTATTACTTTATTTATCTCTTCAGTCTGTGGCAGGTGAGCTGCGATCCTGTTTATATAATCTCTCTCCTTCAGTATCTGAAATGAAGGCCTGAAATTCAGGTCGAATACCCAGGAAAGCTGGAGGAGCTTGAAATCATTGAGTGTCTTCAGGTCGACAAGGCGTATAATCTGTTTGTCATAGATGACCGACAATATGCCGTCTGTATATTCGGGCACATCGGGGAGCCCGAGACCAACCGCAGATGCCTTACTCCCGTCAGGACTTTCATAATATTCGAGGAATACACGCCAGATATCCAGCTTGTCTGCATCCCTGATCAGCCGGATGAAAAAGATGATGTCTTCATTCTCATTTTTCGGTATGGAGAATGCGTTATGGAACCTGACGGATTCCAGAATTATGTCTTGATCATCCCGTGCGAGGCTTTGCAGTATCCTTTTTTCGATTAAGGTCGCTGAGCCGAGCACCCCGTGATTGACGGAATCGCTGTCCCTGAAAGTCTTGAAGCGGGCATATTGAGGGAACCTGCCGACGTCATGGAAAAGGGCAATCGTCTCGGCCAGCAATGTCCGCTCCTCATCGAGTAACAGATCCCCGGTGATCCTAACCATATTCTCACATACATTTATTGTATGGTCTTCCTTGAGCAAAATGTTTTTCTGATCCTCAGGGTCATCTGTATAGAACGATTTGCAGTAATCCGCAAACCATTGCCGGAAAAATATCAGGTCATCGTGTTTCATAGATCAGTTTCCTATTGTAAAGCATTGTCATCCGGAATGTCTTACCAGAGAGGGGCATGACCCTCCTAATTTATTACAGTTTCTATTAGAATAATAATGATGATTACCGAAAACGATTTTCATTTCATGAGGATTGCCATCGAAGAAGCGGAACTCGCGTATGAGCAAGGCGATG